>NZ_RIBZ01000125.1:0-18577 GCF_003721215.1 Streptomyces botrytidirepellens | reverse complement strand
CGGGACGCACGAAGCGGCCCCCGCGCACGATGCGCGGGGGCCGCTTCGAAAGCCCAGGAGACCTCGGTCAGACGTTGAAGCCGAGGGCCCTCAGCTGCTCACGGCCGTCGTCGGTGATCTTGTCGGGACCCCACGGCGGCATCCAGACCCAGTTGATCCGCAGCTCGTTGACGATGCCGTCGGCCGCGGACTTCGCCTGGTCCTCGATGACGTCGGTCAGCGGACAAGCCGCGGAGGTGAGCGTCATGTCGATGGTGGCGATGTTGCTCTCGTCGACGTGAATGCCGTAGACGAGGCCGAGGTTGACCACGTCGATGCCCAACTCGGGGTCGACCACGTCGTAGAGGGCCTCGCGGACCTCTTCCTCGCTCGCGGGCTTGGTGGTCGTTTCCACGTTCTCAGTCATGCGGTCTTCCCTTCAGCGCCGTCGCCCAGGGCCTGAGCGGTGGCGTCCTTCCATGCCATCCAGCTCAGCAGCGCGCACTTGACCCGGGCCGGGTACTTGGAGACGCCGGCGAACGCGACCGCGTCCTCCAGCACCTCTTCCATCGCGTCGTCGGGCTCCAGCTGGCCCCTGGACTGCATCAGCTCCAGAAACGTCGTCTGGATCCTGCGAGCCTCGCTCAGCTCCTTGCCCACCAGCAGGTCGTTGAGCACGGACGCGCTCGCCTGGCTGATGGAACAGCCCTGGCCCTCGTAGCTCACGTCCTCGATCGTCTCGCCGTCAAGCCGTACCCGGAGGGTGATCTCGTCACCGCAGGTCGGATTGACGTGGTGTACCTCGGCGTCGCCGTCCCTGAGCCCCCGCCCGTGGGGGTGCTTGTAGTGGTCCAGGATGACGTCCTGGTACATCGAATCCAGCTTCACGTGGCATCCCCTAGCCGAAGAAGTTCCGTACGTGCTCCAACCCGTCGACCAAGGCATCCACCTCGGCCGGCGTGGAGTACAGATAGAACGACGCTCGCGTGGTCGCAGGAATTCCGTACCGCAGGCACACCGGACGGGCACAGTGGTGGCCGACCCGGACGGCGATGCCCTGCTCGTCGAGGACCTGGCCCACGTCGTGCGGGTGGATGTCGCCGAGCGTGAAGGAGATCGTCGCGCCGCGCTCCTCGGCCGTGGTGGGGCCGATGATGCGCAGGTCGGGCACCTCCAGGAGCCTGCCGACCGCGTAGTGGGTCAGGGCGTGCTCATGGCGGTTGATGTTGTCCATGCCGACCGAGGTCAGATACTCCACGGCCGCGCCGAGGCCGACGGCCTGGGCGATCGGGGGCGTACCGGCCTCGAACTTGTGCGGCGCGGGGGCGTAGGTGGAGGAGTTCATCGAGACGGTCTCGATCATCTCGCCGCCGCCGAGGAACGGAGGCAGATCCTCCAGCAGCTCCTGGCGGCCCCACAGCACACCGATGCCGGTCGGGCCGCACATCTTGTGGCCGGTGAAGGCCACGAAGTCGGCCTGGAGCGCCTGGACGTCCAGCAGCATGTGCGGGGCGGCCTGGGAGGCGTCGATGACGACGAGGGCGCCGACGTCCTGCGCGCGGCGGACGATCGCCTCGACCGGGTTGACCGTGCCCAGGATGTTGGAGACCAGCACGAAGGAGACGACCTTGGTCTTCTCCGTGATGACCTGCTCGATCTCGGACAGGTCGAGGCGGCCGTCCTCGGTGAGGCCGAACCACTTCAGCTTCGCGCCGGTGCGCTGCGAGAGCAGCTGCCACGGAACGATGTTGGAGTGGTGCTCCATCTCCGTGATGACGATCTCGGTGTCCTGGTCCACCCGGTAGGGCTCATCGGCCCAGCCGAGCATGTTGGCGACCAGGTTCAACGACTCCGACGCGTTCTTGGTGAAGATCACCTCGTCGCGGCTGGGGGCGTTGATGAAGGTGGCGACCTTGTCGCGGGCGCCCTCGTACAGCGCCGTGGCCTCCTCCGCGAGCACGTGGACGCCACGGTGCACATTGGCGTTCGAGCGCTCGTAATAGCTGTTCAGCGCGTCCAGGACCTGACGCGGCTTCTGCGAGGTCGCCGCGTTGTCCAGGTAGACGAGCTTCTTGCCGTCGTGGACCCCGCGGTCCAGGATCGGGAAGTCCTTGCGGATCGCCTCGGTGTCGAGGAGGCCCGGCAGCTGTGTCACTCGGAGACGCCTCCCTTCACGTACTCCTCGTAGCCCTCTTCCTCCAGCTTGTCCGCCAGCTCCGGGCCGCCGGACTCGGCGATCCGGCCCGCGGCGAACACGTGGACGTGGTCGGGCTTGATGTAGCGCAGGATGCGCGTGTAGTGGGTGATCAGCAGGGTGCCGACCTGGCCGGACTCGCGGACGCGGTTGACGCCCTCGGAGACGACGCGCAGGGCGTCGACGTCGAGACCGGAGTCGGTCTCGTCGAGGATCGCGATGGCCGGCTTCAGCAGCTCCAGCTGGAGGATCTCGTGGCGCTTCTTCTCACCGCCGGAGAAGCCCTCGTTGACGTTCCGCTCGGCGAAGGACGGGTCGATCGAGAGGCGCTGCATGGCCTCCTTGACCTCCTTCACCCAGGTGCGCAGCTTCGGCGCCTCGCCGCGGATCGCGGTCGCGGAGGTGCGCAGGAAGTTGGAGACGGAGACGCCGGGCACCTCGACCGGGTACTGCATGGCGAGGAAGACACCGGCGCGGGCCCGCTCGTCGACGGACATCTCCAGCACGTCCTCGCCGTCGAGGGTGACGGTGCCGCCCGTGATCTTGTACTTCGGGTGACCGGCGAGCGAGTACGCCAGGGTGGACTTGCCGGAGCCGTTGGGGCCCATGATGGCGTGCGTCTCGCCCTGCTTCACGGTCAGGTCGACGCCGCGCAGAATCTCGCGGGGGCCGCCCTCGGCCTCGACGGAGACGTGCAGGTCGTGGATCTCAAGCGTTGCCATGGGTGCCTCAGGACTCCTGGGTGACGGAGACGAGCACGTCGTCCCCTTCGATCTTTACGGGGTATACGGGGACGGGGCGCGTCGCGGGAAGGCCGGACGGCTTGCCGGTGCGCAGGTCGAAGCTGGAGCCGTGCAGCCAGCACTCGATCTGGCAGTCCTCCACCTCGCCCTCGGACAGCGAGACGTTCGCGTGCGAGCAGATGTCGTTGACCGCGAACACCTCGCCCTCGGTGCGCACCAGCGCGACCGGCACGCCGTCGAGCTCGACGCGCTTGGGGGCGTCCTCTTCGAGCTCGGTCAGCGCACAGGCGCGGACGAAGGTTTCGGTCATACGGACGCCTCCAGCTCGGCCTCGATCTTGGCGATCAGGCGCTCCTCCAGCTCGGGCAGCCCGATCTGCTGGACCAGCTCGGCGAAGAAGCCGCGGACGACCAGGCGACGGGCCTCGTCGGCCGGGATGCCGCGGGCCATCAGGTAGAACAGCTGCTCGTCCTCGAAGCGGCCGGTCGCGCTGGCGTGACCGGCACCGACGATCTCGCCGGTCTCGATCTCCAGGTTCGGCACCGAGTCGACGCGGGCGCCGTCGGTGAGGACCAGGTTCCGGTTCAGCTCGTAGGTGTCCGTGCCCTCGGCCGCGGCGCGGATCAGCACATCGCCGATCC
The DNA here is from genome assembly GCF_003721215.1 of Streptomyces botrytidirepellens. Taxonomy (NCBI): domain Bacteria; kingdom Bacillati; phylum Actinomycetota; class Actinomycetes; order Kitasatosporales; family Streptomycetaceae; genus Streptomyces; species Streptomyces botrytidirepellens. The sequence goes on along the minus strand of NZ_RIBZ01000125.1, from coordinate 15,020 downwards.
AGACCGCGTGCGCGTCCTTGCCTTGCAGCGCGCCCTTGTAGGCCACGTTGCTGCGGCAGTGCGGGGTGTCGTGGTCGATGAAGAGCCGGTGCTCCTGGTGCTGGCCGTTGTCGGTGAAGTACAGGCCGTACAGCTCGGCCTCACCGCCCGGGGCGCCGTAGACGACGCGCGGGTGCAGCCGGACCAGGTCGCCGCCGAAGGTGACGACCACGGACTTGAAGGTGGCGTCCCGGCCGACCAGCGCGGTGTGCTGGCCGACGTGGACGGCCGAGTCGTCCCAGTCCTGGACGGAGACGACGGTGAGCTTGGCGCCGTCGCCGATGAGGTACTCGACGTTGGCGGCGAGCGTGGCGTCACCGGTGTGGTCGATGACGACGACGGCCTCGGCGAAGGCGCCGACCTCGATCACCTGGTGGCCGAAGGCGGTGCCGCCCTCGCCGTGCACGGCGATCCGCACCGGCTCGTCGAGCACCTTCTCCTTGGGCACGGAGACGACCGAGGCCTTCTCGAAGGAGCTGTACGCCTGGGCCGCCACCCGGTCCACCGGCTTGCCGGCCTTCCCCAGGCGGGCGTCGTCACGGCCCACGGTCTCGACGGTGACGCCCTCGGGGGCGGACACCTCGACCTTGACGCCGCCGTCGGCGACGGCGGTGCCGTCGTGGAGGCCGCGCAGCCGCTCCAGCGGCGTGAACCGCCAGTCCTCCTCGCGCCCGTGGGGCACGGGGAAGTCGGCCACGTCGTACGACGCGGGGGCGGACACCCGCGCGTCGATGGGCTGCTGCCCCACCTGGATGACGCCGTCCGTGGTGGATCCGGCCGGAATGGTTTCAGCCATGGCTGTCGTACTGCTCGCTTTCTGCCTTCTGGGGCTTACACGGGGGTGCCCCGATGGCGGGGCGGGAAGGGCGGCGGCGTCAGCCGACCGCGCCCTCCATCTGGAGCTCGATCAGCCGGTTGAGCTCCAGCGCGTACTCCATGGGCAGCTCGCGCGCGATCGGCTCGACGAAGCCGCGCACGATCATCGCCATGGCCTCGTCCTCGGACAGACCGCGGCTCATGAGGTAGAAGAGCTGGTCATCGCTGACCTTCGAGACGGTCGCCTCGTGCCCCATGGACACGTCGTCCTCGCGGACGTCCACGTACGGGTAGGTGTCCGAGCGCGAGACGGTGTCGACCAACAGGGCGTCGCACAGCACGTTGGACTTGGAGCCCTCCGCGCCCTCGCCGATCTCGATGAGACCGCGGTAGGAGGTGCGGCCACCGCCCCGGGCCACCGACTTGGAGACGATGTTCGAGGAGGTGCGGGGCGCCATGTGCACCATCTTGGCGCCGGCGTCCTGGTGCTGGCCCTCGCCCGCGAAGGCGATGGACAGCGTCTCGCCCTTGGCGTGCTCGCCCATCAGGTAGACGGCCGGGTACTTCATGGTCACCTTGGAGCCGAGGTTTCCGTCGACCCACTCCATGGTCGCGCCCTCGTAGGCCACGGCGCGCTTGGTGACCAGGTTGTACACGTTGTTCGACCAGTTCTGAATGGTCGTGTAGCGGCAGCGGCCGCCCTTCTTGACGATGATCTCGACGACCGCGGAGTGCAGCGAGTCCGACTTGTAGATCGGCGCGGTGCAGCCCTCGACGTAGTGGACGTAGGCGTCCTCGTCGACGATGATCAGCGTCCGCTCGAACTGGCCCATGTTCTCGGTGTTGATCCGGAAGTACGCCTGGAGCGGGATGTCCACGTGGACGCCCTTGGGCACGTAGATGAACGAGCCGCCGGACCACACCGCCGTGTTCAGCGAGGCGAACTTGTTGTCGCCCGCCGGGATCACCGTGCCGAAGTACTCCTTGAAGAGCTCCGGGTGCTCCCTGAGCGCGGTGTCGGTGTCCAGGAAGAGGACGCCCTGCTGCTCCAGGTCCTCACGGATCTGGTGGTAGACGACCTCGGACTCGTACTGGGCCGCGACACCCGCGACGAGGCGCTGCTTCTCGGCCTCCGGGATGCCCAGCTTGTCGTACGTGTTCTTGATGTCCTCGGGCAGGTCCTCCCAGGAGGCGGCCTGCTGCTCGGTGGAGCGGACGAAGTACTTGATGTTGTCGAAGTCGATGCCCGACAGGTCCGAGCCCCAGGTGGGCATGGGCTTCTTGTCGAAGAGCTTCAGGCCCTTGAGGCGGAGCTTGAGCATCCACTCCGGCTCGGACTTCTTCGCCGAGATGTCGCGGACGACCTCCTCGGAGAGGCCGCGCTTGGCAGAGGCGCCGGCCACGTCGGAGTCGGCCCAGCCGTACTCGTAGTTGCCCAGACCCTCAAGCTCGGGGTGAGCAGTCTCCGTGGGGAGAGTCATTCGGGGTTCCTCCCGGCCGTGCTGGCAGATGCTGTGGTGGTCTTGGTGATGCGGTGGTCGGTCTTCTCGACCGCGGTGCCGGTCTGTCCGGCCTGGTGTCCGGTCTTCGGAATGAACGTCGTGCACACCCCGTCGCCATGGGCGATGGTGGCCAGACGCTGGACATGAGTCCCGAGCAGCTGGGAGAAGACCTCGGTCTCCGCCTCACACAGCTGCGGATATCGCTCGGCTGCGTGGGCGACCGGGCAGTGGTGCTGGCAGAGCTGTTCGCCGACCGGCGCGCTGCGCGCCGTAGCAGCGTACCCGTCCGCGGACAGTGCGCCCGCCAGGGCTTCGGTACGCCGCCCGGGGGCGGCCGCCTCGACGGCACCGCGGTATCCCTCGGCCTGGGCGGAGAGCCTGGCGCGGGCGAACGCCGCGACGGCGGCCCGGCCCTTCTCGCCACCGCCCGCGCTCTGCTCGATCCAGCGCAGGGCGTCGACGGCGAGATCGTCATAGGCCTGGTCGAAGGCGTCACGGCCGCAGTCCGTCAGGGCGAACGCCTTGGCCGGGCGGCCGCGCCGCCGCGCCCCGTACACCCTCTTCTCGCGGGGCTCGACGACGCCGTCGGCGACGAGGGTGTCGAGGTGGCGCCGCACGGCCGCCTGGGTCAGCTCCAGCCGCAGGGCGAGCTCGGCGGCGGTGGACGGGCCGTGGTCGAGGATGGAGCGGGCAACCCGGTTCCGGGTGCCGTGCTGCTCCTCCGGGGCGGTCGCGGCAGGCATGCCGGACCGCGCGGCCGACTCGGCCGCGCGTCCCTGGGGAGCCTCGCTCGCGTATTTCACAACGCCATTGTTGCGTAATTCTTCCGCAAGGTACAAGCGGGAACGGAGGGACCTTCCGGTGGAGTGCGTCACTTAGGCGTACCTAAGTGTGACCTGCGACGATGCGGCTGCCCGGCTCGTCGGAAGGGGTCGGGAGGGATCCCGTACCGGCCCCGGCCAGCGGTTCGTTCCGGCCCTGCCGCCCACGGCCCCACCCGCCGTTCGTAGACTGCCGGACATGCGAGAAGAGCCCGCGGTCGACGTCGTCGGCCTGGTCAAACGGTACGGCTCGAAGACCGCCGTCGACGGGCTCGACCTGTCCGTCGGCCGCGGCACCGTGAGCGCCGTCCTCGGCCCCAACGGCGCCGGCAAGACCACCACCGTCGAGACCTGCGAGGGATATCGCCGCCCCGACGCCGGGACGGTCCGCATATTCGGCCTCGACCCGGTCGCCGACGCGGCGGCGCTGCGGCCGCGGGTGGGCGTCATGCTCCAGTCCGGAGGGGTTTATTCCGGGGCACGCGCAGAAGAGATGCTGCGCCACACCGCCTCCCTCCACGCCCATCCCCTGGACGTCCCCGACCTCATCGACCGGCTCGGCCTCGGCTCCTGCGGCCGGACGACCTACCGGCGGCTCTCCGGCGGCCAGCAGCAGCGGCTCGCGCTCGCCATGGCCGTCGTCGGCCGCCCCGAACTGGTCTTCCTCGACGAGCCCACCGCCGGACTCGACCCGCAGGCCCGCCGCGCCACCTGGGACCTCGTCCGCGATCTGCGCCGCGACGGCGTGACCGTCGTGCTGACCACGCACTACATGGACGAGGCCGAACAGCTCGCCGACCACGTCGCGATCATCGACGGCGGCAAGGTGATCGCCCACGGCACCCCCGAGGAGCTGTGCCGCGGCGGCGCCGAGAACACCCTGCGCTTCAGCGGCCGCCCCGCGCTCGACCTGGCCTCGCTGCTCAAGGCGCTGCCCGTCGACAGCACGGCCGCCGAGCTGACCCCCGGCGGCTACCGGGTCACCGGCAAGGTCAACCCGCAGATGCTGGCCACCGTCACCTCCTGGTGCGCACAGAACGGCGTCATGCCCGACCGCATCTCGGTCGAGCGGCACACCTTGGAGGACGTCTTCCTGGAGCTCACCGGTAAGGAGCTGCGCGCGTGACCGCCACAGGCACCTATGTCCCCAAGCCGGGGGCGGCACCGCTGCTCCGGATGATCCGCGCGCAGGCCGCACTGGAGACCCGGATGCTGCTGCGCAACGGCGAGCAGCTGCTGCTGACCGTCGTCATCCCGTCCCTCGTCCTGGTGCTCTTCAGCAGCATCGACATCGTTGACACCGGCGTCCCCGGGAACGCCGTCGACTTCCTCGCGCCCGGTGTACTGGCGCTCGCCGTCCTGTCCACGGCCTTCACCGGACAGGCCATCGCGACGGGCTTCGAGCGGCGGTACGGCGTGCTCAAGCGGCTCGCCGTCTCCCCGCTGCCCCGCTGGGCGCTGATGGCCGCCAAGACGTGCGCGGTACTGGTCACCGAGATCCTCCAGATCGTGCTGCTGACCGCGATCGCCTTCGCGCTGGACTGGTCGCCGCAGGGCGACCCGCTCGCCGTGGTGCTGCTGCTGGTCCTCGGCACCGCCGCGTTCTCCGGGCTCGGGCTGCTGATGGCGGGCACCCTCAAGGCCGAGGCGACGCTTGCCGCCGCCAACCTGGTCTTCCTGCTGCTGCTCGTGGGCGGCGGGGTGATCGTCTCGCTGGACAAGTTCCCGGGCGCCGTACGGGGCGTCCTGGAGCTGCTGCCGATCTCGGCGCTCTCCGGCGGGCTGCGGGACGTCCTCCAGGACGGCGCGGGGATGCCCTGGCGGGACCTGGCGATCCTGGCCGTGTGGGCGGTGCTGGGGCTCGGTGCGGCGGCGCGGTTCTTCCGCTGGGAGTGATCCGCTGATCCGCCGATCCGCGGGGAGCGAGGGGCTTCCCGGGTACGTGAACCTCGTGTCCCCCGGTAACCGGGACCCTCGTGAAAAGCTGCACAAGCTCCGTCCTACGATGGCTCCGTGCCGAATTCGCTGAATCCGTTCGAGCTGATCGCCCGGCGCTGGCAGCCCTCCGCGCGCTTCGTGGAGCGCGCCGCGCTCGCCACCGTGGTGATGGCCGTGGTCATCGTCGTCACCGGGGGCGCGGTGCGGCTGACCGAGTCCGGGCTGGGCTGTGACACCTGGCCGAGGTGCACCTCCGGGAGCCTGACGCCCACCGCCGACATGGGCATCCACGGCGCCATCGAGTTCGGCAACCGCATGCTGACGTACGTGCTGTGCGCGTTCGTCGGCCTGCTGATCATCGCCGCCCGGGCCCGTCAGCCGGTGCGCCGCTCCCTGACCCGGCTGGGCTGGGTCCAGTTCTGGCTGATCATGAGCAACGCCGTCATCGGCGGCATCATCGTCCTCACCGGCCTGAACCCGTACATCGTCAGCTCGCACTTCCTGCTGGCCACCGCGCTCCTCACGATCGCGATGCTGGTCTGGCAGCGCTCCCGCGAGGGCGACGGCGCGCCGCGCGACCTGGTGGCCCGGCCGGTGCGCCAGCTGACCGGGCTGCTGGTCGGCGCGACCCTGACGCTGGTCCTGCTCGGCACCGTGGTCACCGGCTCCGGTCCGCACGCCGGTGACGCCCGTGAGGTGCACCGGATCCCGCTGGACTGGCAGGAGATCACCCAGCTGCACGTGGACTTCGTCTACATCGTGCTGGGCCTCACCGTCGCCCTGTGGTTCGTGCTGCGCGCCGTGCAGGCCCCGGCGGCCGTGCGCCGTACGGTGCTCGAGCTGCTGGGCGTGCTGCTCCTCCAGGGCGTGATCGGGTACGTGCAGTACGCCACGGGCCTGCCCGAGGTGGTCGTCGGCGTCCACATGTTCGGGTCCTGCCTGGTGTGGATCGCGGTCCTGCGGGTGTTCTTCGCGCAGCGCGAGCGCCCCGCGCTCGATGCCGTCCCGGAGCCCGGCCCCACGGGCGACCGCGACCACGAACCGCTTCAGCCGGAGACCCCGGCGGACCCCGACCCGGCGCCCGAGCCCGCCGCGTCCAGCCGGTAGACCCGGCGCGCCGTCCCGGCCCCGACCAGCCCGGCGATCCGCCGGGCCTCCGCCCTCGTACAGATGCCGTCGGCGACCCACTCGGCCGCCAGCCGGTCCATGGCCTGCCCGAACAACCGGGCGGCGGTCACATACAGCTCGGGCAGCGCTCGGGCGCCGGTGGAGAACAGCAGCTTGCCGAACGGCGCCTCGCCCAGCGTCTCCGCGGGCCGCGGCCCCGCGTCCGCGTAGACGTGCGGGAAGACGGCGGCGAGCTGGGCCGCGCGGCGATGGTGCGGCCGGTCGGGCAGCAGCACCAGGTCGGTGCCGAACCCGGCGGTGGCGCGTAAGAAGCCGAGGAGCGGCCGCGGATCGGCGCAGTGCAGCTGCACCGGCAGCCCGGTCGCCACGGCGCTCCACATCAGGTGCTGGGCGAGCACGGGGTCGGGCGCCCGGTTGCGGACCGGGCGCGCGGAGAGCCGCCGGGCCGCCGCGCGCCGCACCTCGCGCGGGTCGGGCGGGGTCTCGTCGCAGAAGGTGATGCCCAGCGCGAAGGCGGTGGCGTGCTGGGCGGCGGCGTACAGGGCCTCGGCGGTGTTGCCCATGAACGCGTCGACCGTCCCGGAGGTGTCCGCGACCTGGTCGGCCAGCGGTTCGAGCCGTACGACCTCATGGACCCGGCCCTCGGCGGCCACCGCCAGCTCGGCGGGCGAGGTGAGGTCGCTGGGGGCGCCCGACTCCAGCAGAAAGGTGCCGATGCCCGCGCCGCGCAGCAGCAGCCGGGCGGCGCGGTAGGCGCCCAGCTCGCGGCGGCGGGCGAGATAGCGCACGGGCGTGCAGTGCGGCTCCATGCCCAGCAGCGGCGGGCACCAGCGGCGCACGGCGAGCCCGGTCCAGCTGTCGAAGTACGTGGTCCCCGCCGGGGCCGGGCCCGATCCCGCGGCGGTGGCCAGATGGGTCTCGAACGAGCCGAGGCCCAGCTCGCCGTGGACGATGCCGTGGCCGTGCTGATCGACCAGCGGCGGCAGCTCCACGCCCGGTCCGTCCCGGGGCACCGGGCCGGTAGCGGGCCCCGGGGCGTGTCCGCAAGGCCCCAGGGTGTCCGGGGAACCCGTCGCCTCGTCCATCGCCGCCGCCTCCTCGCCCTCCGGCATCGCAGGGCTTAACGCCCGGATGCCGCACGAGGTGTCGCCGGTCGGGGTCCGGCGGTACCGGCGGACCGGCCGTATGCGGGCGCGGCCCCATTGTGCCGGTCCGGCGGGAGAGTCTCCGGCGGTTCAGGTGTTGCGGGGGCCGCCCAGTTGGATACCGGCCATCCGCTTCCATTCGTACGGGCCCGTACGGACCTTCGCCGCGAGCTCGCCGTCGAAGTCGTCGCTCAGCGTGAGCCCGGCGATCTCCACGGCGCGGCGGGCCGTCTCCTGGGAGGGGGCGACGAGGGTGCCCCACTCCCCGTTGGCGCCCACCAGGGCGATCCGGACGGTGCCGCGCCCGATGTGGGCGAGCTGGCCCTCGGCGCTGCCGCCGTGGCTCTTGGCGAAGGCCGTGATCTGGTGGGCGAGTCGCTGGGCCCGCTTCTCGTCCTTCGGGGACGCCTGCGTGGTATCTGCCATACCACCGATGCTACCCGCCAGTAATCACGGCTGGAAGGGGAACACCGCAGGAGGGGTCAGCGCAGGAAGGGGTCCACCGCGACGGCGACGAAGAGCAGCGAGACATAGGTGATGGACCAGTGGAACAGCCGCATCTCCTTGAGCTTCGCGCCGGTGATCTCGGCCCGGGCGCGTGCCTGGAGCCCGTGCGCCTCCTTGAGCCAGAACGCGCCCAGCACGGTCGCCACGACCGGGTAGAACCAGCCGGTGTAGCCGAGCGGCCACAGCAGCAGCGAGACGCCGACCATGGCCCAGCTGTAGAGGACGATCTGCCGGGCGACCGCCTTGTTGCCCGCGATGACGGGCAGCATCGGCACGCTCGCCCGCTCGTAGTCCTCCTTGACCTTCATCGACAGCGGCCAGTAGTGCGGCGGCGTCCAGAAGAAGATGACCAGGAAGAGGATCACCGCGGCCCAGGAGACCTCATTGGTGACCGACGACCATCCGATGAGCACCGGCATACAGCCCGCGATGCCGCCCCAGACGATGTTCTGCGAGGTACGCCGCTTGAGCCACATCGTGTAGACGACGACGTAGAAGACCAGCGCACCGAGTGCCAGCATCGACGACAGCGGGTTGACCAGAACCCAGAACCAGGCCGTGGACACGACGGCGAGCGAGAAGGCGAAGACCAGGCACTCGCGCGGCGAGACCATGCCGGTGACCACGGGACGCTGCGACGTGCGGTCCATCATCGCGTCGATGTCGCGGTCGTAGTACATGTTGAACGCGGCGGCGCCACCGGCGGACAGATAGCCGCCGACGCAGGTCGCGAGGACCAGCCACAGATCCGGGACGCCCTGGGCGGCCAGGAACATGACCGGCACCGTGGTCATCAGCAGCAGTTCGATGACGCGCGGCTTGGTCAGCGTCACGAACGCCTTGACCCGGGCCCCGAACGGCCGGCGGCCGGGAAGCCGCTGCCCGAGGCTCGATTCGCTCGTTTCGAGCACCCCCGCAGGACGGGATTCGACGGCCGTCACGCACACCCCTGGTGGAAGCAAGAACCAGCAAGCACCGGAGATGAAACCCCGGTAAAGACTTGCGCGTACCACGCCACTCTAGACGTAGCGGATACGCCGCCTGCCGCCGGGGTCGGGTCGTGTTGATGCCCCTCGAAGACCTGCGCGGACGCCCCGTACAGGTTACGGAACGCCGTATTCCATGGCCCTCGGAGAGAACTCCGAGGGAATGCCGCGACCTTGAGATTCGTTTCGTAAGGCGTTGAGTGGAACTCGAAAAGATGACCGTTCTTACAGGGGTAGGCTCGACCTCGCCGGTGTGCACACGGTCACCGGACAGCGACATTGTGGAGAGGAGCCCTGACTCAGGGTGAGCACCAAGCCGACTACCACAGACCTTGAATGGACCGATCTGGACCAGCGGGCCGTGGACACCGCCCGCGTCCTGGCCATGGACTCCGTACAGAAGGTCGGTAACGGCCACCCTGGCACGGCCATGAGTCTCGCGCCCGCCGCGTACCTTCTCTTCCAGAAGCTCATGCGGCACGACCCCTCCGACGCGGACTGGGCGGGCCGTGATCGTTTCGTCCTGTCCCCGGGGCACACCAGCCTGACTCTCTACGTGCAGCTCTACCTGGCGGGCTTCGGCCTGGAGCTGGAGGACCTGAAGTCCTTCCGCACCTGGGGCAGCCTCACCCCGGGCCACCCGGAGTACGGCCACACCACCGGTGTGGAGACCACGACCGGGCCGCTCGGCCAGGGCATCGCGAACGCGGTGGGCATGGCGATGGCCGCCCGCTACGAGCGCGGTCTCTTCGACCCGGAGGCGCCCGAGGGCGCCTCCCCGTTCGACCACACCATCTGGGCGATCGTCTCCGACGGCGACCTGGAGGAGGGCATCTCCGCCGAGGCGTCCTCGCTGGCCGGACACCAGAAGCTGGGCAACATCGTCGCGCTGTACGACGACAACCACATCTCCATCGAGGGTGACACCGCCACCGCGCTGTCCGAGGACGTACTGAAGCGGTACGAGGCGTACGGCTGGCACGTCCAGCGCATCGAGCAGGCGGCCAGCGGCGACTTCGACATCGAGCAGCTGTACGCGGCGCTCAAGGCGGCGCAGGACGAGACCGAGCGCCCCTCGATCATCGCCGCCCGCACGATCATCGCCTGGCCCGCGCCGAACGCGCAGAACACCGAGGCGTCCCACGGCTCCGCGCTCGGCGCCGACGAGGTCGCCGCCACCAAGCGGGTCCTGGGCTTCGACCCCGAGCAGCACTTCCAGGTCGACACCGAGGTCATCAACCACGCCCGCGGGCTGGTCGACCGCGGCCGCGAGGCGCACGCCGCCTGGGACAAGAAGCTCCAGGAGTGGCGCAACAACAACCCCGAGCGCGCCGCCGAGTTCGACCGCATCGCCGCCGGTGAGCTGCCGGAGGGCTGGGAGAGCGCGCTGCCGGTCTTCGAGGCGGGCAAGGACGTCGCCACCCGCAAGGCGTCCGGCCAGGTGCTCAAGGCGCTCGGCGGGGTGCTGCCGGAGCTGTGGGGCGGCTCGGCCGACCTCGCGGGCTCCAACAACACCACCATCGACGCGTCCTCGTCCTTCCTCCCCAAGGGCAACCCGCTGCCGGAGGCCGACCCCTACGGGAGGACGATCCACTTCGGCATCCGCGAGCACGCCATGGGCTCGACCATGAACGGCATCGCGCTGCACGGCAACACCCGTGTCTACGGCGGTACGTTCCTCGTCTTCTCCGACTACATGCGCCCGGCCGTGCGGCTGGCCGCGCTGATGAAGCTGCCGGTCACCTACGTGTGGACGCACGACTCCATCGGCCTCGGCGAGGACGGCCCCACCCACCAGCCGGTCGAGCACCTGTCCGCGCTGCGCGCCATCCCGGGCCTGAACATCGTCCGCCCGGCCGACGCCAACGAGACCGCCATCGCCTGGCGCGAGATCACCCGCCGCCACGGCGCCAACCCGGCCCCGCACGGCCTCGCGCTCACCCGGCAGAACGTGCCGACGTACGAGGCCGACGAGAACGCCGCCAAGGGCGGTTACGTCCTGTTCGAGGCCGAGGGCGGCCAGCCGCAGGTGATCCTGATCGGCACCGGCTCCGAGGTCCAGCTCGCCGTCGAGGCGCGCGAGCAGCTCCAGGCCGCCGGTGTGCCGACCCGCGTCGTCTCGATGCCCTCGATCGAGTGGTTCGAAGAGCAGGACAAGGGGTACCGCGACAGCGTGCTGCCGCCGTCCGTGAAGGCGCGCGTGGCCGTCGAGGCCGGCATCGGCCTGACCTGGTACCGCTACGTCGGCGAGGCGGGCCGCATCGTCTCGCTGGAGCACTTCGGCGCCTCCGCCGATTACAAGGTGCTCTACCGGGAATTCGGTCTGACGGCCGACGCCGTGGTCACCGCCGCCCGCGAGTCCCTGGACGCCGCCGGGCGGTGACGCCCGCATCCGACTTGAACAGCGACGAGCAACAGGAGACACACCCCATGACAGACGCACTCAAGCGGCTGGCCGACGAAGGCGTCGCGATCTGGCTCGACGACCTCTCCCGGAAGCGGATCACCTCCGGCAATCTCGCCGAACTGATCGACCAGCAGCACGTCGTCGGCGTCACCACCAACCCGTCGATCTTCCAGAAGGCGATCTCCGGCGGCGACGGTTACGAGCAGCAGCTCACCGATCTCGCTGCCCGCAAGGTCACCGTCGAGGAAGCCGTCCGGATGATCACCACCGCGGACGTCCGGGACGCCGCCGACATCCTGCGCCCGGTCCACGACGCGACCGGCGGCCAGGACGGCCGGGTCTCCATCGAGGTCGACCCGCGGCTGGCCCACAACACGGCCGCCACCATCGCCGAGGCCAAGCAGCTGGCCTGGCTGGTGGACCGCCCCAACACCTTCATCAAGATCCCGGCCACCCAGGCGGGGCTTCCGGCGATCACCGAGGTGATCGGCCTGGGCATCAGCGTCAACGTCACGCTGATCTTCTCCCTGGAGCGCTACCGCGCGGTCATGGACGCCTACCTGACGGGTCTGGAGAAGGCGAAGGCCGCCGGCCTCGACATCTCCAAGATCCACTCGGTGGCGTCCTTCTTCGTGTCCCGGGTGGACACCGAGATCGACAAGCGCATCGACAAGCTCGGCACCGACGAGGCCAAGGCCCTGCGCGGCAAGGCCGCCCTGGCCAACGCCCGGCTCGCCTTCCAGGCGTACGAGGAGGTCTTCGGCTCCGACCGCTGGGCCGCCCTGGACCGGGCGAACGCCAACCGGCAGCGCCCGCTGTGGGCCTCCACCGGCGTCAAGGACCCGGCCTACAAGGACACCCTGTACGTCGACGACCTGGTCGCCCCGGGCACCGTCAACACCATGCCGGAAGCCACCCTCGACGCGGTCGGCGACCACGGCGAGATCAAGGGCAACACCGTGGCCGGTGCGTACGAGCAGGCCAAGGCCGACATCGAGGCGCTGGCCTCGATCGGCATCTCGTACGACGAGGTCGTACAGCTTCTGGAGGACGAGGGCGTCGAGAAGTTCGAGGCGTCCTGGAACGACCTGCTGAAGTCCACCGAGGCGGAGCTGAACCGCCTCGCACCGTCGGAGGCGTGAACACCTTGACCATCAGCAGCAATCCGCTGCGTGACCCGAAGGACCGGCGGCTCCCGCGCATCGCGGGGCCGTCCGGCCTGGTCATCTTCGGGGTCACCGGTGACTTGTCCCGCAAGAAGCTGATGCCCGCCGTCTACGACCTGGCCAACCGCGGCCTGCTGCCGCCGGGCTTCTCGCTCGTCGGCTTCGCCCGCCGCGACTGGGAGAACGAGGACTTCGCCCAGGTCGTCCACGACGCCGTCAAGGAACACGCCCGGACCCCGTTCCGCGAAGAGGTCTGGCAGCAGCTCGCCGAGGGATTCCGCTTCGTCCCCGGGGAGTTCTCCGACGACGAGGCGTTCGAGAAGCTGCGGGCGACCATAGAGGAGCTGGACAAGGCCCGCGGCACCGGCGGCAACTTCGCCTTCTACCTCTCCGTGCCGCCCAAGTTCTTCCCCAACGTGGTGCAGCAGCTCAAGAAGCACGGGCTGTCCGACGGGCAGAACCACTCCTGGCGGCGCGCCGTCATCGAGAAGCCCTTCGGCCACGACCTGGAGAGCGCCCAGGAGCTGAACCAGGTCGTCCACGAGGTCTTCCGGCCCAGCGATGTCTTCCGGATCGACCACTACCTGGGCAAGGAGACGGTCCAGAACATCCTGGCGCTGCGCTTCGCCAACACCATGTTCGAGCCGCTGTGGAACCGTTCGTACGTCGACCACGTGCAGATCACCATGGCCGAGGACATCGGCATCGGCGGCCGCGCGGGCTACTACGACGGCATCGGCGCCGCCCGGGACGTCATCCAGAACCACCTGCTCCAGCTGCTCGCCCTGACCGCCATGGAGGAGCCCGCCTCCTTCGACGCCAAGGCACTGGTCACCGAGAAGCTGAAGGTGCTCACCGCGGTCAAGCTGCCGCGCGAACTGGGCAAGCACACCGTGCGCGGCCAGTACGCCCACGGCTGGCAGGGCGGCGAGGAGGTGCGCGGCTACCTCGAGGAGGACGGCATCGACTCGCAGTCGAAGACCGACACCTACGCCGCGGTCAAGCTGGAGATCGACAACCGCCGCTGGGCGGGCGTCCCCTTCTACCTGCGCACCGGCAAGCGGCTGGGTCGCCGGGTCACCGAGATCGCCGTGGTCTTCCAGCGCGCCCCGCACTCCCCCTTCGATGCCACCGACACCCAGGAGCTGGGGCAGAACGCCCTGGTCATCCGGGTGCAGCCGGACGAGGGCGTCACCATCCGGTTCGGCTCCAAGGTGCCCGGCACCTCCATGGAGATCCGCGATGTGACGATGGACTTCCAGTACGGCGAGTCCTTCACCGAGTCCAGCCCCGAGGCGTACGAGCGGCTGCTGCTCGACGTCCTGCTGGGCGACGCGAACCTCTTCCCGCGCCACCAGGAGGTGGAGGAGTCCTGGCGGATCCTCGACCCGATCGAGGAGTACTGGGACAAGCACGGGAAGCCCGAGCAGTACACGGCCGGTACCTGGGGGCCGAAGGCCGCGGACGAGATGCTCGCACGAGACGGACGGAGCTGGCGGCGGCCATGAACATCGATCTCACGGACACCACGTCCAGCCGGATCAACTCCGCTCTGGTCCAGGCGCGCCGGGCCACCGGCACCCCGGCCGTGGGCATGGTGCTCACCCTCGTCATCGTCACCGACGAGGGCAACCACTACGACGCGCTGAAGGCCGCGAGCGAGGCCTCCAAGGAACACCCCTCGCGCATCCTGGTCGTCATCAAGCGGCCGGGCCGCTCGCCGCGCGACCGCAAGATGGCCCGGATGGACGCCGAGGTCCGGGTCGGCGGCGAGACCGGCACCGGTGAGACGGTCCTGCTGCGGCTCCACGGCGAACTCGCCAACCACGCCTACTCGGTGGTCCTGCCGCTGCTGCTGCCGGACGCCCCGGTCGTGGTGTGGTGGCCCGAGGACGCCCCGGAGCACCCCGCCAAGGACCTGCTGGGGCAGCTGGCCCAGCGCCGCATCACCGACGCCCAGGCCACCGAGGACCCGGTCGCCACGCTGGGCCTGCGGGCCGAGACGTACACCCCGGGCGACACCGACCTGGCGTGGACCCGGATCACCCCGTGGCGCAGTGTGCTGGCGGCCGCGCTGGACCAGAAGCACTCGAAGATCACCTCCGCGGTCGTCGAGGGCGAGGCGTACAACCCGAGCAGCGAACTGCTCGCGCTGNATCACCTCCGCGGTCGTCGAGGGCGAGGCGTACAACCCGAGCAGCGAACTGCTCGCGCTGTGGCTCGCCGAGCGGCTGCGGGTCCCGGTCGACCGGCAGATCTCCGAGGGCCCGGGGCTGACCGCGGTGCGGCTGGAGACGGCCGACGGCGTGATCTGCCTGGACCGGGCCGACGGTGCGCTGGCCGAGCTGGCGATGCCGGGCCAGCCGGACCGGCACGTCGCGCTCCAGCGGCGGGAGATGTCGGAGCTGATCGCCGAGGAGCTGCGGCGGCTCGACCCGGACGAGATGTACGCGATCTCGGTGAAGTTCGGCGTGAACAAGCTGAACGGCGGCGGGACCGCGGCGGCAAGCAGTGGCGGCACCGCCACCGCGACCGCCGAGGCGCCCGCGCCCCCGGCCCCGCCCC
>NZ_RIBZ01000123.1:0-23068 GCF_003721215.1 Streptomyces botrytidirepellens | reverse complement strand
CAGCGCCGGTGCCGGAGCCCGGCCCGGCCGCCCGCGCGTCCTCGATCGCGGCCGAGGGGCGCCGCAGCGCCAGCACCCGGGCCGCGCGCCGCGCCGACGGCCGGGAGAAGGAGTAGGCCATCGCGATCTCCTCGAAGTGCCGCAGAGGAAACAGCAGAAACGTCACCGCGCTGTACACGGTGACCAGTTCGCCCACCGTGATCCGCCCGTTCCCGGCCAGCACCGCCCCGTACCAGACGACCGCGATCAGCAGCATCCCCGGCAGCACGACCTGCACCGCCGCGATCAGCGACCACATGCGCGCGCTGCGCACCGCCGCGGTCCGCACCTCCTGGGAGGCCCGCCGGTAGCGGCTCAGGAACAGGTCCTCGCCGCCGATACCGCGCAGCACGCGCAGCCCGGCCACGGTGTCCGACGCCAGCTCGGTCGCCCGGCCCGCCTTCTCCCGCTGCTCATCGGCCCGCCGCGCCGCCCGCGGCAGCAGGGGCAGCACCGCCAGCGCCAGCGCGGGTACGCCGAGCGCCACCACCGCGCCGAGCGCGGGCTGGTAGATCACCAGCCCCACGCACAGCCCGACGATCGTGATCGCGGCCGCGGTGAAGCGGGACAGCGCCTCCACGAACCAGCCGATCTTCTCGACGTCGCCCGTGGACACGGCGACGACCTCGCCCGCGGCCACCCGCCGGGTCAGCGCCGAACCCAGCTCGACCGTCTTACGGGCCAGCAGTTGCTGCACCCGGGCAGCCGCCGTGATCCAGTTGGTGACCGCCGCCCGGTGCAGCATGGCGTCGCCGAGCGCGATGAGCACGGTGAGCCCCACCATGAGCGCCCCGGCCAGGGCGAGCCGCGCACCGGAGCGGTCGACGACCGCCTGTACGCCGATGCCGATCGCGAGGGGGAAGCACACCAGGGCACCCATGTGCAGCAGACCCCACAGGGCGGCCTTGATCTGCCCGCCCAGCTGGTTCCGGCCCAGCCAGACGAGGAACCGGGTACCTGACCGTACGTCGGGTAGACCGGGATCGGAGTACGGAAGATCGCGAATGCGCATGACGTTCCTGGGTGAGTGGCGGCGGCCGGGAAGGCAAAGAGACGTGAAAGGTTGGCCCTTCACGGGTGCGAATTTCAACTGGTTTTCCCGCAGTGGGACGGAACGCGCCAATCCCGTGCGCGCCGGGCCCGCGCCGGAGTGGGACGATGGGGCACATGCGAATTTCCGGGACGATGTCCATGCGTACGGCGGTCGTGACCGCCGCTGCCCTCGCCCTTCTCACCGCCTGCGGCGGAGGCGGGAACGGCGGTGGCGACAAGGGCGGTGGCCAGGGGAAACACGCGATGCGCAGCAAGGCCCCGGCGTCGGACCCCACGCGCATCCCGGAGGTGGGGAACGCCCTCCAGGCCAAAATCCCCGGACATTCACGGCAGGTTGTCGCGGTCTACGGCAAAGGAGTGAACTCCGCCGACGCGACCGTGGTGCTGTACACCAAGGAAGGCAAGGACTGGAAGCGCACCCGTAGTTGGGCCGGTCACAACGGCAAGCGCGGCTGGACGACGCGTCATCACGAGGGCGACAAGCGCAGTCCGGTCGGTGTCTACACGCTCAGCGACGCGGGCGGAGTGCTCCCGGACCCCGGCGCCCGGATGCCGTACTCCGAAACGGCCGCCTTCGCCGCTCCCCACTCCTGGCCCAAGTCGCACTGGACGGACTTCAACTACGTCATCGCCATCGACTACAACCGCGTCAAGGGCACCTCACCCCTCGACCCGACCCGGCCCGAGGGGCAGCGCAAGGGCGGGAGCATCTGGTTGCACATGGACCACGGCAGTGGCACGTCGGCCTGCGTGAGTCTGCCCAAGTCCGGCATGAAGTATCTGCTGCGGAACCTCGATCCCGAGCGGCACCCGGTGGTGGTGATGGGGGACAAGGCACACCTGGCCGCCTGAGCCCCGGCGAGGCGCCGCCCGACCTCCGGCGAGGCACAGACGTAACACAACGACACCAGGGTTTTCGCGGCTGTTACACGGAACTCATCGGCGGAAACGTGTGCTCGGCAATAGTGGCGCGGAATTAGTTTTCCGCATCTCAGAAGTTCTGCCGAGGAGTCTCTCGTGCCGCACCCCTCACCATCCCTCGTCCGGCGCGCAGGCCGCATGCTGCGCACCTCGCTGTTCACGCAGGTCGCCTGCGCGCTCGTCCTCGGAATCGCGGTCGGGAAGCTGTGGCCGGACGTCGGCACGGCCGTCCAGCCGCTCGGCGACGGCTTCGTGCGCCTGATCAAGGCGGTCATCGCACCGCTCGTCTTCTGCGTGGTCGTGGCGGGGATCGCGAAGGCCGGGGACCTGAAGGCGTTCGGGCGGATCGGGCTGAAGGCGCTGATCTGGTTCGAGGTGGCCACCACGGCGGCGCTGATCATCGGTCTGCTCGCCGCCAATCTGGTCGGGCCCGGCACCGGTATGCACGTCGACCCCGCTTCCCTGGACGGCTCGGCCGTGGACGACCAGACCGCGGGCGGCCATCTGCCGTCGGCGTCCCAGTTCGTGCTGGACGCGCTGCCGGACAGCGCGGTCGGCGCCTTCGCCGAGAACTCCCTGCTCCAGGTCCTGGTGCTGGCCTGCCTGGTGGGTGCGGCCGTGCTGCACCTCGGCAAGACCAAGGTGCCCGCGTTCCTGTCGGCCGTCGACCAGGCGCAGCAGGTCGTCTTCGCCGTCGTCGGCTTCCTCATGAGGCTCGCGCCGCTCGCGGTCTTCGGCGCCATGGCTCATCTGGTCGGGCAGTACGGACTGGGCGCCCTGTCGACGTACGGCAAGCTGATCGCGCTGTGCTACGGCGTCGCGCTGCTCTTCCTCGTCCTGCTCGCCGTGGCCCTCAAGCTGGTTACCGGGCTGAGCCTGTGGAAGTTCGTCCGGTACACCCGCGAGGAGATGCTGCTCGCGCTCGGCACCGCCTCCAGCGAGAGCGTGCTGCCGCGCATGATGCAGAAGCTGCGCGCGGCCGGGTGTCGCGAGGACGCGGTCGGGCTGGTGCTGCCCACCGGCTACTCCTTCAACCTGGACGGCGCGTCGATCTACCTGTCCATCGGCACGCTGTTCATCGCCCAGGCGGTCGGCGTGGACCTGAGCCTCGGCCAGCAGATCACCGTCGTGCTCGTGCTGATGCTCACCAGCAAGGGCATGGCGGGCGTGCCCGGATCGGCCTTCCTCGCCCTGTCGGCGACGGCCTCGGCCCTCGGGGTGATCCCGGCCGCCGCGGTCGCGCTGCTGCTCGGGGTGGACCGGATCATGGACTCGATGCGGGTGGCCACCAACCTGCTCGGCAACTGTGTGGCGGTCTTCGCCGTCGCGCGGTGGGAGGGCGCGCTGGACACCGAACGGGCCAAGCGGGTCCTCGCCGGTGAGGAGGCCGTGGCCCCTCTCGGTGACGAGGCCGCCGCCCCGGCGTCGGACCCCGTGGTCCCGGCCGAGTCCGCCACCGCTCCGGCCCCGCGCGGCTGACCGCTCGCAAGCCCCGCTCCCCCCGCGTCAGCAGCGGTTGCCGGGGGGCCCGGAGAGGTCGTCGAGCAGATCGCCCAGGGCGTCGCGCTGCTGATCGTTCAGCGGTGCCAGGACGTCCTCGGCGGCTGCTCGGCGCGCGTCGCGCAGGGCGCGCAGCGTCGACCGGCCGGTGTCGGTCAGCTCGATCCGCACCACCCGGCGGTTGGACTGATCCGGCGCACGGCGTACCGAGCCGTGCGCCTCCAGCGCGTCCACCAGCGAGGTCACCGCGCGCGGGACCACCTCCAGGCGCTCTGCGAGGTCCGCCATCCGCGGCGGCCCGTCGTGGTGGGCCACGGTGCGCAGCAGCCGGGCCTGGGCCGGGGTGATGCCCAGCGGCTCCATGTGGCGCTTCTGGGCGCGCTGAAGTCGGCGGGTCAGGCGCAGCAGCTGCTCCGCGAGGCGGCCGGATGTCTCGGGGGTGGACATGATCGCAGTCTATCGGACCCCGTTCATTGTGAGTATAGGTAACAGTGAGCTATGCTCGGAAAGTCCGTGCCGTCTGCCATCAGAAGGAGCCCATGCATCACGACACACCGCCGTGGACCCCAGCCACCCCCGATCCGGAGCGGCCCGCGCAAGTGCGGCGCATCCTCCGGCTCTTCCGTCCCTACCGTGGCCGCCTCGCCCTGGTCGGCCTGCTGGTCGCCGCCTCCGCGCTGGTCTCGGTCGCCTCGCCGTTCCTGCTCCGCGAGATCCTCGACGACGCCATCCCCGGGCGGCGCACCGGGCTGCTGACCCTGCTCGCCCTCGGCATGATCGCAGCCGCCGTCGTCAACAGCGTCTTCGGCGTCCTCCAGACCCTCATCTCCACCACCGTCGGCCAGCGCGTCATGCACGACCTGCGCGCCGCCGTCTACGACCGGCTCCAGCGCATGCCGCTCGCGTTCTTCACCCGCACCCGCACCGGCGAGGTGCAGTCGCGGATCGCCAATGACATCGGCGGCATGCAGGCCACCGTCACCTCCACCGCGACCTCGCTGGTCTCCAACCTCACCAGCGTCGTGGCCACGGTCGTCGCCATGCTCGCGCTCGACTGGCGGCTGACCGTCGTCTCGCTGCTCCTGCTGCCGCTGTTCGTCTGGATCAGCCGCCGGGTCGGCAACGAGCGCAAGAAGATCACCTCGCAGCGCCAGAAGCAGATGGCGGCGATGTCCGCGATGGTCACCGAGTCCCTGTCGGTGAGCGGCATCCTGCTCGGCCGCACCATGGGCCGCTCCGACTCGCTCACCCAGGAGTTCACCCGGGAGTCCGAGCGCCTGGTCGGCCTCGAGGTGCGGGCCAGCATGGCGGGCCGCTGGCGGATGTCCACCATCGGCGTCGTGATGGCCGCCATGCCCGCCGTCATCTACTGGGCCGCCGGAATCGCCCTCCAGGCCGGGGGTCCGGCCGTCTCGATCGGCACCCTGGTCGCCTTCGTCTCGTTGCAGCAGGGGCTGTTCCGGCCCACCGTCAGCCTGCTGTCCACCGGGGTGGACATGCAGACTTCCCTCGCCCTCTTCGCCCGCATCTTCGAGTACCTCGACCTGCCGATCGACATCACCGAGCCCGCCCGGCCGGTGCGGCTGGAGACGGTGCGCGGGGAAGTCCGCTTCGACGGCGTCGACTTCGACTACGACGCCGCCGAGGACCCGGCCCCGCCGCAGGGGACCCTGCGCGACATCGACCTGACCATCCCGGCGGGCGGCAGCCTGGCCGTCGTCGGGTCGACCGGCTCCGGCAAGACGACCCTCAGCTATCTGGTGCCCCGGCTGTACGACGTGACCGGCGGCCGGGTGCTGATCGACGGGGTCGACGTGCGGGACCTGGACTTCGACAGCCTCGCCCGCGCGGTCGGCGTCGTCTCCCAGGAGACCTATCTCTTCCACGCCTCGATCGCCGACAACCTGCGCTTCGCCAAGCCCGACGCGACTGACGCGGAGATCGTCGCGGCGGCCGAGGCCGCCCAGATCCACGATCACATCGACGCCCTCCCCGAGGGCTACGACACCCTGGTGGGGGAGCGGGGGTACCGCTTCTCCGGCGGTGAGAAGCAGCGGCTGGCGATAGCCAGGACGATTCTGCGCGACCCGCCCGTCCTCATCCTCGACGAGGCCACCAGCGCCCTCGACACCCGCACCGAGCAGGCCGTGCAGAAGGCCATCGACGGCCTCACGGCAGGCCGCACCACGATCACCATCGCCCACCGGCTCTCCACCGTGCGCGACGCCGACCGGATCGTCGTCCTCGACGGCGGCCGGATCGCCGAGCAGGGCACCCATGAGGAACTGCTCGCCCTGGACGGCCGTTACGCCGCCCTGGTGCGGCGCGACGCCCAGCTGTCGCCCGTCGTCCCCGCCGCGTAAGCCCCGGCCGCGATCGTGGGGCGTCAGGAGAACTCGGCGCGCACCGCATCCGTGTGCTCGCCCAGCGCGGGCACCGGCCGCAGCGCCGCCTGACGCCCCGCCACCTCGACCGGCGGCAGCAGGCCGCGCAGCGGCCCGACGGGCGAGCCGAACTCGCCCCAGCGCTCCCGGGCGGCGAGCTGCGGATGCTCGGCCAGCCCCGCGACATCCCGCAGCCGGGCATTGGCGATGCCCGCCCCGTCCAGCAGGGCCACCAGGCCGTCGGCCGTGTGGTCCGCGAAGGACCGCTCCAGCTCGGCCGTCAGCTCCTCGTCATGGGTGCGGCGCAGCGGATTGTCGGCGAAGCGCGGATCGCGGATCAGCTCCGGGCGGCCCACGACGCGTTCGCACAGGGTGATCCACTCGCGGTCGTTCTGCACGCTCAGAAACACCTGGGCGCCGTCGCCGCAGCGATAGGCGCCGTACGGGGAGATCGACGGATGGCGGGCCCCGCTGCGCACCACCCCGCCTCCGCCGTAGGCCTGCGCGAAGTACGGATGGCCCATCCACTCGCCCAGCGCGTCGAGGAGGCTGACGCTCAGGTCCGTCCCCGCACCGGTGCGCTCCCGCTCGTACAGCGCGGTGAGGATGCCGGTGTACGCGTACATCCCGCCCGCGATGTCGGCGATCGAGATGCCGGGGCGGGCAGGCTCCTCGGGGCTCCCGGTGATCGACAGCAGCCCCGCCTCGCACTGGACGAGCAGGTCGTACGCCTTCTTGTCCCGGTACGGCCCGCGGTCCCCATAGCCGGTGATCGCGCAGTTGATCAGGCGCGGATGCCCGGCCCGCAGCGCGTCCGCCGAGAGCCCGAGCCGGTCCACCGCGCCGGGCGCCAGGTTGTGCACGAACACATCGGCGCGGGACAGGAGCGCGTCGAGCAGGGCCCGGTCCGCGGCGTCCTTCACGTCGAGGACGACGCTCTCCTTGCCGCGGTTGACCCAGACGAAGTACGCCGACATGCCCTTGACCTCACGGTCGTACTCCCGGGCGAAGTCGCCCCGCCCCGGCCGCTCCACCTTGATGACCCGCGCGCCGAGGTCGGCGAGCTGGCGGGTGGCGTACGGGGCGGCGACGGCCTGTTCGAGGGCGACGACGGTGATTCCGTCCAGGGGCTGCGCGGGCATGGGCGACTCCTTCGGTACGACTCCGCCGGTACGGACAGCCCCTGTCTTCCCCGCGGTGAGCGGCCGCCGAACGCCGCTCACCGCGCCGGTTCAGCCCAGCAGCTTCCGCAGGTAGGCGATCTGCTCACCCTGCTGGTGGGTGCCGCCGCCCTCGTGGCCGTTGAAGGACCACACCTTCAGCTCCTTCTCGCCCGCGTAGTGGTGGTACGCGGCGAAGCCGCACGAGGTCGGGGCGATCTCGTCGCGCAGGGCGGTCGAGAAGAGCGCGGGCGCGGTGGCCCGGGCCGCGAAGTTGAGGCCGTCGAAGTGGTCGAGGGTCGCGAAGACCTGCTCGGTGAGATCGCGCTGACCCGCGCAGAAGCGGGCCAGTTCGCCGTAGGGATCGGCGTCGGTGATCTCGACGGCCCGCCGGATGTGTGTCATGAACGGCACGTCCACCAGCGCCGCGGTCAGGTCCGGCACCAGCCCGGCCGCCGCCAGGGCCATGCCGCCGCCCTGGCTGCCGCCGCTGACGACGATCCGGCCCGAGTCGACCAGCGGATGCGCGCGGGCGGCCTCCACCGCGCGCACGGCGTCGGTGTACAGCCGCCGGTAGTAGTAGTCGTCCGGGGAGAGGATCCCCTGGGTCATCTTGCCCGGCGCCTCGGGACCGGTGCCGCCGGCCGGATCGGGGGTGGCGCCGGGGGAGTGCTGGGCCCAGCCCTGGCCCCGGTTGTCCATGACGAAGACCGCGTAGCCCGCCGACGGCCACAGCAGCCAGTTGTGCGGCAGGCCCCGGCCGCCGTTGTAGCCGATGTACTGCACCACGCACGGCAGCGGGCCCGCGGCCTCGCGCGGCGCCAGCAGCCAGCCGCGTATCCGGTGCCCGCCGAACCCGGAGAACTCGACGTCGTAGGTGTGCAGCCGGGTCAGGCCCGTGTCGGTCTCGGTGAAGACCGCGTTCAGGTCCGCGCTGCGGGCCTCGGCGAGGGTGCGCTCCCAGAACGCGTCGAAGCCGTCCGGCTCGGGCAGCGGGGGCCGGTACGTGCGCAGCTGGTCCAGGGGCAGATCGACGAACACGGGGCGAAGGCCTCCGGAAAATCGGTACGGCGACGGCCAGGGGCTACGTGGTAGGAGTGAGGTGCGGACTGTGGATCGTTCGGATATCCGATCAGCGTTCGACTTCTCGGTCAAGAGGAAATACGGACCGGGGGAGCGGTGCTGGAGCGCACGATCAGCCGGGTGGACAGCTCGGTCCGCATCCCCTCCGGAACCTCCCCCGCCCTCAGCCGCAGCAGGGTGCGCAGCGCCGTCGCCGCCATCTCGGACAGCGGCTGACGGACCGTGGTGAGCGCCGGGGTGGTCCAGCGGGCCTGCGGCAGATCGTCGAAGCCCACCACGCTGACGTCCTCCGGCACCCGCAACCCCCGCTCCCGCAGCGCCCGGTACGCGCCGAGCGCCATCGGGTCGGAGCACACGAACACCGCCGTCGGCGGCTCGGGCAGCTCCAGCAGCTCCGTCATCCGCTGGTACGCCCCGGCCTCCCGGAAGTCGCCGTAGCGCACGTACGCGGGCGGCACCGGCAGCCCGGCCGCGGCCATCGCCGAGCGGAACCCGGCCACCCGCGCCCCGCTGCACACCTTCCTCCGGTACCCGCCGATCACCGCGATCCGCCGGTGCCCGAGCCCGAGCAGATGCTCGGTCGCGCTCACGCCGCCCTGCCAGTCGGCGGCGCCGACGGACGGTACCCCCGGCGGCGGCACCGGCCCGGGATCGATCAGCACGAACGGGACCCGGTGCTCATCGAGCCAGGCGTACTGCGTGGGGGTCAGCTCCGCGAGATGGAACAGCACCCCGGAACTGCCCCGGGCGCACAGCTTGTCCAGCCAGCCCCGCTCGGGCCGCCCGTCGCGGAGGCGCGGCAGCCCGGCCGACACCACCACCTCGAGGCCCGCGTCGTGCGCCGCCGCCTCCACGCCGTGCAGCACCGCGCCCGACCACGCGCCGTCCAGGGACTGCACCACCAGGTCGACCAGGGCGGGCGGCCGGGGCGTCTCCGGGCGCGGTTTGCGGACGTACCCCAGGCGGTCCAGGACCTCGCTGACCCGGCGGCGGGTGTCGGGCGCCACGTCCTCGCGGCCGTTGACCACCTTCGAAGCGGTCGGCACCGAAACCCCTGCCTCGCGGGCGATGACCGCCAGCGTCGGACCCGTCGATCCCGGGGAACGCGCCATCGAGATACCCCTTCCCGAACCCGCCCAAGCGCGACACCGACCGGGCAGAAACCGGTTACTACAGTAAGGCCGCCCCAACTCCGACGGGAAGACCCGGGAGTTGAGGCGGCCCCCTTCGGTCCGTGACGTCACAGGCCGTAGCGGTTCTTCAGATGGCGCCAGAAGTCCCGGTACATCCACTTGTCGAATTCGGTGATGCGGTCGGCGGATCCCGCCTTCATCAGGAAGCCGCCCACCCCGGTCGGGGACCAGTCGTAGAAGTCGTCCAGACCGTAGGTGTGCCCGATCTCGTGCAGCAGGATGTGGATGTTGTCCTGGTTGACCGCGCCCAGCATGTACTCACTGCCGATGCGCTGCCCCCAGTCGCCCCCGGCACCGCCGCCGAAGCCCTTGGTCAGCCACAGCGACTGGTCGTAGTGACGCGCCGCGCCACCGGGGCACTTGGAGTAGTTGCCGTCCTGGTGGAAGAAGCGGCTGCAGTCCGGGGCGCACTGCGGAGCGCCGCCGCCGTCCAGGATTCCGGTGTAGATGTCGACCGAGTTGTCGCTCCACTGGAGCGTGGAGCGGTTCTTGACCGCCCAGCCGACGATCTTGACCGGGACCTCGTTGTACGGGAAGTTCTCGAAGCCCGCGACCTGGTCGATCCACTTCTTCGACTGGCGCTTGAGCGCCGTGTGGATCTGGTCGCGCATCTGCGTCGTGACCGGCTGGTCGGATTCCCAGCGGACGCAGTAGTTCAGGCTGCCCTTGTTGGCCATCACCTGATCCCAGCCGTAGTTCTTGAAGCCGTACAGGTCGGGATAGGTGGACTCGACGTGCCTCCAGACCTCGTTCAGCGGCTGGACGAGGTTGCTCGGCGGGTTCCAGGTGTCCGACGCGCCCGTCCCGGCGGCGTCGGCGGGTGCGGTGAATCCGATGAGGGACAGCGCCCCGGCCGCGGCGGCGGTCACGAGGGCGCGTAATCCGCGAAGTCTTCGTTCGGGCATGGCGGCTCTCTTCCGTGTGGGGAACGGGAGCGGGCGGCGCACCGCCGGGGAGTGGCCGTACGGGGGCGCCGCCCGCAGCCTCCAGTGGCCCCCGCGCCCCGGAAAGTTGCCGCCCCTCCCCGGATGCGCACGGACTGACAAACCGCCGCGGCAGCGATGTCACCGAGGTGCCAAATCCCTCAGCTTCCGCTCAGGTTCAGCGAAGTAGCTGGGTCACCGGTCGGTACTCGGGCGTCTCGTCGAAGGGGCACTCACCGACATCGAACACCACACAGGCTTGGACACTGTTGGCCGATCCTTGTCCGGCGTACTCCTTGATGCCCCCAGTCCGGCGCTCGTTCATGGGGGGGCGTCAACCTGAAACATCGTTGGCCCTTCGTGTGGGTTATGGCCTTTCCGGCCTCAAAGGAAGCTCCGTTATACGGTTGATCCCCTTATTTTCAAGGGTCAACCAAAGCAAACATCGGTTTTTGGATAATTAAAGCATCCAATCCAAATATGAGACTGTTTGGGTGTTCCTGCCGCTTGCCAAGTACCTGAGGACAGCGTCCGAAGCGAAGGGGCATACGCATGGCTGACTGGAAGAACATCTCTGGGGGACTCACGACGATTTCTGTCGGCTCCAGGACTCACGTGTGGGGTGTGAACTCCTCGGGGCAGATCTACCGTTACACGGGCTACGACGCGAACCCCTGGATCGGTATCCCGGGGAGCGCGGTGGACATCGGCGTTGCCGCTGACGGCACGGTGTGGCACGTCAACTCCGCCGGCGGCATCTACCGTTACACCGGAGACCAGGGTTCAACCAACTGGGTCAACGTTTCCGGTGGCCTGAGCCGGATTTCTGTCGGCTCCAGGACTCACGTGTGGGGTGTGAACTCCTCGGGGCAGATCTACCGTTACACGGGTCACGACGCGAACCCCTGGATCGGTATCCCGGGGAGCGCGGTGGACATCGGCGTTGCCGCTGACGGCACGGTGTGGCACGTCAACTCCGCCGGCGGCATCTACCGTTACACCGGAGACCAGGGTTCAACCAACTGGGTCAACGTTTCCGGTGGCCTGAGCCGGATTTCTGTCGGCTCCAGGACTCACGTGTGGGGTGTGAACTCCTCGGGGCAGATCTACCGTTACACGGGTCACGACGCGAACCCCTGGATCGGTATCCCGGGGAGCGCGGTCGACATCGGCGTTGCCGCCGACGGCACCGTATGGTCCGTCAACTCCGCCGGTGCCATCTACCGTTACACCGGAGACCAGGGTTCAACCAACTGGGTCAACGTCTCCGGTGGCCTGAGCCGGATCTCGGTCGGCTCCAGGACTCACGTGTGGGGTGTGAACTCCTCAGACCAGATCTACCGTTACACGGGTCACGACGCCAACCCCTGGATCGGTATCCCGGGCAGTGCGGTGGACATCGGCGTTGCCGCCGACGGCACGGTGTGGCACGTCACATCCGCCGGCGCCATCTACCGCTACATCGGAGACCAGCCGAGCTGACGAGTCGGCGACCGCGCGAGGGCGCCCGATCGGGAAGGACCGCCCGCACCAGGCTGGTGGACCACGAAGTCCTCAGCGGTCCGCCAGAGGGGACATTCGCGCAGGTGAGGGCTGTAGTCGTCGTCCCGGCTACAGCCCTCTTGAAAGCCGCGGTGCGCTCAGCGGCCGTTACGGGCGTCCCGCGGGCCGCTCCCCGTCAGCCTCACTCACCCGGGCCGCGGCCGGGTCCAGCACCCGGGTGAGGAACGCCCGGGTCCGCGGATGCCGCGGTGCGGCCACCACCTGCTCCGGGCCGCCCTCCTCCACGATCACCCCGTCGTCCATGAAGACCACCCGGTCGGCGACCTCCCGTGCGAAGCTCATCTCATGCGTGACGACCAGCATCGTCATCCCCTCGTCGGCCAGCGCGCGCATGACGGCGAGCACATCCCCGACCAGCTCGGGGTCGAGGGCCGAGGTCGGCTCGTCGAACAGCATCAGGTCCGGATCCATCGCCAGCGCACGCGCGATCGCGACCCGCTGCTGCTGCCCGCCCGACAGCTGCGCCGGATAGGCGGTCTCCTTGTCCGTCAGGCCCACCCGGCGCAGGGTGTCCCGCCCGATCCGTACCGCCTCGGCCTTGTCGCGGCGCAGCACCCGCCGCTGCGCGATGGTCAGGTTCTCCAGCGCCGTCAGATGCGGGAAGAGGTTGAACGCCTGGAACACCATGCCGATCCGCCGCCGCACCCGGTCGATGTCCACGTCCGGGTCGGTGACCTCGGCCCCGCCCACGGTCACCGAGCCCGACGTCGGCTCCTCCAGCAGGTTCACACAGCGCAGCAGGGTCGACTTGCCGGAGCCGGACGGCCCGATGACACAGACCACCTGACCCCGCTCCACCGCGAGGTCGATGCCCTTCAGCACCTCCAGCCCGCCGAAGGACTTGTGCAGCCCCCGGATCCGGATCACCTCCGATCACCTCGCCTTCGCCGTACGGGCCTCCAGCCACCGGACCAGTTGGCCCAGCGGAACGGTGATGAGCAGGTAGCACAGCCCGGCGACCAGGATCGGGGTGAGGCTGCGGTGCTGATTGAGCGCGTCCCGGCCGAACTTGGACAGCTCGTACTGGTCCAGGGAGAGCCCCAGCAGATACACCAGGGACGAGTCCTTGGTCAGCAGGATCAGTTCGTTGGTCAGCGGCGGCAGCACGATCCGGAACGCCTGCGGGATGATGATCGAGACCATCGCCCGGCCGTGGGACATGCCGAGCGAACGCGCCGCCTCCATCTGCCCCTTGGGCACGGCCCGGATGCCGGCGCGGATCGTCTCCGCCATGTACGCGGCCCCGACCAGGCCGAGCGCCAGCATGACCGTGATATAGCGGTCCAGCGCCACCTGGAAGGCGAGCGGCACCCCGAAGCCGAGCGCGATGAACACCAGCAGCGCCGGAACACCGCGGAAGAACTCGATGTACGCCACCGACAGCCAGCGGTACGGCGGCACCTGGGAGAGCCGCATCAGCGCGAGCACGAGCCCGGCCACGAGCCCGAACCCGAAGCCGAGCAGGGTGTAGACGACGGTGTTGAGCAGGGCGGTGGTGATGATGTCGGGTAACAGGGACCGGGCGACGCCCGCGTCGAAGAACGCGCGGCGCAGTTCACCCCAGTCCGCGGCCAGGATGACGATGAGCAACACGGCGGCCAGCACGGCGTACTGCACCGTCCGTATCGCCCGCGCCCGCTGCCGACGGGTCATTGCCATAACGGTGTGGACTCCTCAGCTCCTGGGCGCGGTGCCGAACCACTTCCGGTAGATCCTGTCGTAGCGGCCGTCCTTCTTCGCGTCGGCCAGCACCTGGTTGATCTTCTTGCGCAAGGCGTCGTTGCCGGTGCGTACGGCGATGCCGTACTTCTCCCCGGTGCTGAACTCGGCCGTCACATCGGTGTCCGGGTTGTCCTTGACGAAGTCGTACAGCACCCCGTTGTCGTTGATGCCCGCCGCGACCTGTCCGGTCTTGACCGCGGAGACCAGCAGCCCGAGGTCCTCGAACTGGACCAGCGTGGCGCCCACAGCCCGCTTCTGCGCGTACGTCTCCCCGGTGGTCCCCTGCTGGACCGCCAGCCGCTTGCCCTTGAGGTCGGCGAGGGTCCGGTACGGCTTGCCCTTCCGGGTGAGCAGCGCCTGGGTGGCTTCGAAGTAGGGGCGGGAGAAGTCCAGGTTCTTCTCGCGGACGGCCGTGATCGTCATCCCGGCCGCGGCGACGTCGCAGGTGCTGGTGTTGAGATCCTCACCGGACTGGATGCCCTCGAAGGGCGTGTCCACGATCTCCTGCTTCACCTTCAGCTCCGAGGCGACGAGATCGACCAGATCCACGTCGAAGCCGACGATCTTCTTGCCCTGCCGGGACTGGAAGGGCGGATAGGGCAGATGGGTGCAGGTGGTCAGCTTGCCGGACTTCACCAGGCTGATGTCCGGGCCGCCGGAGGCCGACGGTTCGGTGCTGGTACAGCCGATGAGCAGGGCGGCAGCGGCGGCAGTGGCTATGGCGGGCAGCGCGGAGCGAGCGGACACGGCACCTCCGGGACGTGGTCGGTGAACGACCCCACGGGACACGTGATCAGTGCGTCGGCCCGCATCCTGCCACTCTCCGTGCCGCCGTGACCCCGTCGTGTGCGTTGCGAGCGCATAACGGCCGCGGGCCCCTCTCCGCGGAGGACCCCGCGGGAAGACCCCCTAGCGCCGCCGTCGCCGCCTGCGGCGCTTGCTCCAGAACCAGCCGGCCGGCGGCTCGTCCGCCCGCCAGGGCTGGGGCTCGGGCGCGCCGCGCCGCCGCCAGCGCGCGGTCAGCATGCGCGTGCGCGCGGCGGGCTCGGTGACCTCGGCACCCCGGACGAAGTCCTCGTCGAGAACGACGTCGTCCCAGTCGTCCGCGTCGTCCCCGGGGTCTGTGGATCCGGTGCTCAAGGGGCACCTCCCGTCCGCCGTGTGCCGCTCGGGCACGAAAGCGTGTTCCTGGAGCGAGAAACGCGCGGGACGCCCGCCGAGTTCCGGCGGGCCCAAGGCGGGCTCACGGCGGGCTCACGGCGGGCTCACGGCGGGCTCACGGCGGGCTCACGGCGGGCCCAAGGCGGGCCCAAGGCGGGCTCACGCGGCTCAGGAGGGGATCCAGACGCGCATCGGTCCGGCCTCCCGGTTCGCCCAGGCGTAATAGGGGATCGCGGTGACGCGCACCGGGTCGCCCACGCCGCCGATGTCGCCCCCGGCGCCCGGGTACGGCCACCAGCCGCCGTCCGGGGCCGCCCGGCGCAGCGCCCGGGCCATGATCACGGTCACTCCGCCCAGCAGCCGCGGCCGGTGCTCGGCGACCAGCTCGGTGCCCGTGTCGAGCGTGATGCCGTCCAGCCGCAGCCCGGCGGGCTGATCCGGCTGCTCCAGGCAGTACACCAGCGGTCCGTGCTCGATGGCGGTGCAGCCGCGCACCGCGTCCACCCGTGGATCGGGGCGGGTCAGCCGGGGCGTCAGCGGCAGGGTCAGGACCACGGTCTCGCCCGGCCGCCAGCGGCGCCGCAGCCGCAGCCAGCCCCGCTCCGCGCGCTCCGTCACCGCCTCGCCGCCGACCGTCGCCTCGTACCGGTCGGCCCAGTGCGGAATGCGCAGCGACAGCGTCCAGTCCGCCTCCGCGGGAGCTTCGTCCACGACCACCGCGATCCGGCCTTCCCACGGGTAGCCGGTGCCCACCCGCACGCTTCCGCCGCCCGCCGCGTACACCCCCGACGCGTACTGGTGCAGCTGAAGGCCCCCGGCGTCACCGCTCGCCATGTAGTGCGGCAGCGAGGCCAGCAGCCGCATCACGTTGGGCGGGCAGCAGGCGCAGCGGAACCAAGGCGTCCGCCGCGCCTCCTGGTCGCCGTGGGACTCCGTACGGCCCTCCGTACGGCCGTCGCGGACCTGGAGCGGATTCACGTACAGCCAGCGCTCGCCGTCCAGGGAGACGCCGGACGCGAAGCCGTTGAACAGGGTCCGTTCGATCAGGTCGCTGTAGCGGGCGTCCCCCGTGAGCAGCGCCATCCGCCAGCTGAACTGGATGGAGGCGATGGCCGCGCAGGTCTCCGCGTACGCCCGGTCCGGCGGGAGTTCGTAGGCATCGCCGAAGGACTCCAGATCGTGCCGCGAGCCCACGCCGCCCGTGAGGTAGGTCCTGGTGGCGACCATGTCCTCCCACAGCCGCACCAGTGCGTCCCGCAGCTCCCGGTCGCCGGTCTCGGCCGCCAGGTCCGCGGCCCCGGCCAGCAGATACAGCTGGCGCACCGCATGCCCGGCGACCGCCCTCGCGTCCCGCACCCGGACGTGGTCCTGCCAGTAGGGCGCCCCGGGGCGCGGGCCGCCGTCCGTCCCGCCGTCGCCGAGCGTGCCCTGACCGCGCCGGTCCACGAAGTACCCGGCCAGATCGAGATAGCGCCGCTCGCCGGTCTCCCGGTACAGCTCGACCAGCGCCGTCTCGATCTCCGGATGCCCGCACACCGCGTCCACGTCCTTGCCCGGGCCGAAGACCGCGTCGATGTGATCGGCGAACCGCACCGCCACATCGAGCAGTCCGTGCTCACCGGTGGCCCGCCGGTGCGCGACGGCGGCCTGGAGGAGGTGGCCCGCGCAGTACAGCTCGTGTCCCCAGTGCAGCTCCGTCCACCGCCGGGCGCCTGGTCGGGTCTGGTAGTACGTCTGCACATAGCCGTCCGCGTCCTGAGCGTCCGACACCAGGGCCGCCAGCCGCGCCACGTGCCCGGCCAGGTTCTCGGCGGCCGGTCCGCCGGGCTCCTCGGCGAGCTGCCAGGACGCGGCCTCCAGCCACTTGTGCACATCGGAGTCCTGGAACGGGAAGTCCCCCGTGAACCCCTCCTCCGCCTTCCCCGCGGCGGCCCGCAGATTGGCCAGGTTGCCCGCCTCCTCCAGCCTCCCCGGCCCCTGCGGAACGCTGACCTCGGCGTTGACGCGCCGCTTCGCGGCCCAGAACCCCCCGGTGATCCGGGCCATGACGGGCGGCCGGAGAGCGGTGTGCGCATCCTGCGAGAGCCGGATCGGTCCTACGGACATCTGCCTACCCCTTACCCGGTACGTTCCGTGGCGGCCATGCCTTCCACGGCCTGGCGAGCCGCACGCGCCCTGTGGGCCATTCCACTGCACTTCGGCGCCGGAGTCAGGAGGGGCGACCGTGGTTCGTGTGAGGAGGCGACGGGACGTCAGGCGGCGGGCAGCTCCGCCCCGTCCACCACATGGGCCACGCCGCACGTGACGTTGTCGGGCCCACCCGCGCGGTTGGCGAGGGCGATGAGTTCGAGCGCCGCCTCCCCGGGGTCGGCCACCGAGCCCAGCACGCGCCGGATCTCCTCCGCGGTCACCACACCGCTGAGCCCGTCCGAGCACAGCAGATACCGGTCACCGGCCAGGGCGTCCCGCAGCGCCAGATCGGGCTCGAACGCCGCACCGCCGCCCACGGCCCGCAGCAGCAGCGCCCTTTGGGGATGGGACGCGGCCTCCGCCGCGGTGATGCGCCCCTCGTCGAGCAGCGACCGCACCACGGTGTGGTCGTGGGTGATCTGGAACAGCTCGCCGTCGCGCAGCAGATACGCCCGCGAATCGCCGATGTGCACCAGCCCCAGCCGGGACCCCGACCACACCAGCGCGGTCAGCGTCGTCCCGACGCCGCGCAGCGCGGCGTCGGACGCGGCCAGCTCGCACACCGAGGCGTGCGCCCGGTGCGCCGCGTCCTCCAGGGCGCTCAGCAGCTCGGCCCCCGGGACCTCGGCCTCCAGCGGCTTGAGCGCCTCGATGGCCGCCTCGCTCGCATGGCGGCTGCCGCCGAAGCCGTCGGCCACGGCGAGCAGACGCGGACCGGCGTACCCGGAGTCCTCGTTGCTCTCGCGGACCGAGCCCCGGTCGGAGAGCATGGCGTAGCGAACTCCCAGGGTGTCGTGGGCAGAAGACATGGCGACGTCCTTTCCGGACAGCTGTGACAGCTGTGACAGCTGGTCGACGAGGAAGGCGGCCAGGTCGCGCCGGGCCGCCGTATCGGCCTCGACCTGCGCCCAGTACGCGCGGACCTCCCGGGCCGCCGCGCCCGGGTCCAGCTCGCACACGGTACGGATCCGGGTCAGCGGCATCCCCAGCCGGCGCAGCCAGGCCACCAGCCGGGCCCGCTCCAGCTGCGCCGGGTCGTAGAGGCGGTAGCCGGAGTGCGGTTCGACGCGGGCGGGCGGCAGCAGCCCGAGTTCGTCGTACAGGCGCAGCGCCTTCGGAGACAGCCTCGATGCCCTCGCGAACGCGCCGATCGTCAGCAGTCCCATGCTCGCCCTCCTCGCGCCGGGCGCCTCGCCCGGCCACCACGATGCTGGAGCTTCCCCCTCGGAGAAGGTCAACCGAAGGCAAGCAAGGCCAATGAAGACCAATCAGAGATCACATTCAAACTCTATACCGCACTCATTTATATTTATCAGTCATATCCTTTCATTCGGCCTTCTTCAGGTATTCGTTGTGATTGGCGCGGGAACTGACGGGACATCCGCACAGACTCGTGGCAGCCACGAGGTGAGGGAGGACCCATGTCCGTTTCCACCACGCCCGGAACCGTGTGGGGCACCTGGATCAACCTGGAAGGCGGCATCCACTCCGAGCCCGCGCCGGTGGCGCAGGCCGACGACCGGATCCAAGTCTTCATCCGGGGCGGGTCGAACGTCCTCTGGAGCAGACTCGAGACCCGCAGCGGGGGATGGGGGCCCTGGCAGCAGTACCCGGGCGTGTCCGTCGACGGCATCCCCGCCCCGATCCGCGGGAAGGACGGAAAGGTGCGGGTCTTCTACCGCACTCCGGGGAACAACCTGGAGGTCATCACCCAGACCTCCATCAACTCCGGGTACGGATCGCCCCAGATCCTGGCCACCGGCATCGGGGACGATCCGGCCGCGGCGCTCGGCGCCGACGGCCGCATCTACGTGTTCTTCCCCGGCACCGACGACGCCCTGTGGTACCTGTCCAACCAGGATCTTCAGTACGAGACGTACACCGCCGCGACGTCGCTGGGCGGCGACATCTTCGCCACGCCCTCGCCCATCCTCGACGGGGGAGGGCGGATCGTGGTGGCGGTCAAGGGCAGCGGCGAGACCCTCCACACCATCCAGCAAACGACCACGAACTCCGCCACCTGGGAGCCCTTCTCGCTGAACGCCCCCAACGTGACCAGCCGCCCCTCGGTGTGCCTGGACGCGGCAGGCAGGGTGCAGATCTTCTTCCGGGGCGTCGACGGCTCCGTCCGGCGCGTCGGGCAGACCGACGACTACAACTCGTTCAATGCCCCCGTGAGCCTGGGCGCCCAGATCGTGTGGCGGCCGACCTGCGGCCTGGGCCAGGACGGCCGGGTCAACGTATTCATCAAGGCGACGGACAACGCGTTGTGGGTCGCCGTCCAGACCACGGAGAACGGCAACACCTACACCAGCTTCCAGTCCCTCGGCGGCGTCATCGGTTCCGCCGGTATCAGCGTCCCCATCGCCAACGAGGAGAACCTGCTGTACGTGTTCCTCCAGGGCAACGGGATCGCCAGGGACCTCTGGCTCCAGCGCCAGACGTTCGTCTGAGCCGTTCGTCCGCGTCGCATCCCAGGGGGCATGTTCCCGGGGGCTCCACGGTTTTCGAAACTTTCGCACCTGCCTCAGGGGCTGTCGGAAGTCATCAGAACCCTTAATCTCCGAACAAATTCGATCAACGAGCAGGTTGGTCAACGGAGAGCGCAGGAGCCCCCACATGCCCAGAGCAGGAGAGCGACGATGAGCCGCAGCGACGGACAGCCCAGCCGCAGACGGGTCCTGATGGGTGCCCTGGCCCTGGGAGCGGTGGCAGGAACCCCCGGCCTGGCCGAGGCCGTCACCCCCTCCGCGCGGGAGACGGCCGCCAGGGCCGCCCGGTACGTCAACCCGCTGGTCCGCAACCGCGCCGATCCGCACATCTTCAAGCACACTGACGGCTACTACTACTTCACCGCCACCGCCCCGGAGTACGACCGCATCATCCTGCGCCGCTCCAGAACCCTCAGCGGCCTCGCCACCGCGTCCGAGTCGGTGATCTGGAAGAAGCACACCAGCGGCGACATGGGCGCCCATATCTGGGCGCCGGAAATCCACTTCATCGACGGCAAGTGGTACGTCTACTTCGCGTCCGCGCCCGCGAACGACGTCTGGAAGATCCGGATGTGGGTGCTGGAGAACGCGAGCGCCAACCCCTTCACCGGGACCTGGACCGAGAAGGGCCGCATCGCCACCCCCATCGACTCGTTCTCGCTGGACGCCACCACCTTCGTCCACCGCGGCACCCGCTATCTCCTCTGGGCCCAGAGCAACCCGGACGTCGGCAACAACTCCAGCATCTACATCGCCAAGATGGCCAACCCCTGGACCATCACCGGGCCGCAGGTGGAGATCTCCCGTCCGACCTACGACTGGGAGACCCGCGGCTACAAGGTCAACGAGGGTCCGTCCGTCCTCCAGAAGAACGGCAAACTGTTCCTCACCTACTCCGCCAGCGCCACCGACGCCAACTACTGCATGGGGCTGCTCACCGCCTCCGCGGACAGCGACCCGCTGGCCGCCGCCTCCTGGAAGAAGAGCCCCCAGCCGGTCTTCACCAGCAACGACACCACCAAGCAGTACGGCCCGGGCCACAACTCCTTCACCGTCGCCGAGGACGGCCGCACCGATGTCCTCGTGTACCACGCCCGCCAGTACAAGGACATCACCGGCGACCCGCTCAACGACCCCAACCGGCACACCCGCGTCCAGACCCTCGGCTGGAAGGCCGACGGCACCCCGGACTTCGGCATCCCCGTGGCCGACGGGCCCGCTCCGGACACCACGGCCGCCACCCGCTACACCATGACCGCCTTTACCAACAGCAGCGAATCCAACATGTACGTGTACGAGTCGCCGGACGCGCTCACCTACACGCTGCTCAAGGGACCGGCGTTCACCCCGCCCTCGGAGCTGATCCGCGACCCCAGCATCATCAAGCACACCGACGGCTACTACTACATCGTCTACACCACCAACTGGACCGGGAACACGATCGGTTTCGCGCGCAGCCGGGACCGGGTCAACTGGACCTTCGTCCGCAACCACACGCTGCCGCTCGCCGGGGTCGAGCGCACCTGGGCGCCCGAGTTCTTCGTCGACGCAGGCGGCAGCGTCAACATCATCGTGTCGCTCGACACCACCGCCACACCTGATTACATCTTCCGGCCGCACCTGCTCACCGCCACCAACGCCTCGCTCTCGTCCTGGACCACGCCGAAGCCGCTCACCGGCCTGGACAAGGCGAACTACATCGACACCTTCGTGGTCCGCCACGGCGGGCAGTACCACGCCTTCACCAAGCAGGAGACGACGAAGTACATCGAGTACGCGACCGCCACCAGCCTCGGCGGCCCCTATACCTTCCGCGGCACCGGCGACTGGGCGGGCTGGGGCAGCTGGCGCGAGGGCCCGGCCCTGGTGCCCCTGGACAACGGCGGCTGGCGGATCTACTTCGACGGCTACGCCGAGAAGAAGTACTACTACAGCGACAGCCTCGACGGTTTCCGGACCTGGACCCCCATCCGGCAGGTGCCGGGGCTCTCCGGATTCGCCCGCCACTTCACCGTCCTGAAGGAGAGCGTGTGATGCGCGGGCGTCTGTGGGTCCTCGTCGTGGCCGCCGTCCTCGGGCTCCTGGCCCCGCTGGCGGGCGCCGGTACGGCCCAGGCGGCCCC
This sequence comes from Streptomyces botrytidirepellens, assembly GCF_003721215.1. Lineage (NCBI taxonomy): Bacteria > Bacillati > Actinomycetota > Actinomycetes > Kitasatosporales > Streptomycetaceae > Streptomyces > Streptomyces botrytidirepellens. The sequence continues at coordinate 1,562 of NZ_RIBZ01000123.1, read as the reverse complement.
CGCCACGATCGTCAACGCCACGCAGTTCACCACCACATCGGGAGATGCGGTGCACGCGCACGGCGGCGGAGTCCTCAAGGTCGGCGCCTACTACTACTGGTTCGGCGAGAACCGCAACACGGACAACACCTTCCGCTATGTGTCCGCCTACCGCTCGACAGATCTCAAGAGCTGGGAGTTCCGCCGCCACGTCCTCACCGAGGCCACGGATCCCGAGCTGGCCACCGCCAACATCGAGCGGCCCAAGGTCATTTACAACGAGCGTACTCAGCAGTTCGTGATGTGGATGCACAAGGAGAACGGCAGCGACTACAGCGAGGCGCGCGCCGCCGTCGCCACGTCCGCCACCGTCGACGGCGACTACACCTGGCGGGGCAGCTTCCGCCCGCTGGACCAGCACATGTCGCGCGACATCACCCTGTTCAAGGACGGCGACGGCACCGGCTACATGATCTCGGCCGCCCGGGAGAACTACGACCTGCACATCTACCGGCTGACCGACGACTACACCGCGGTGGCGAGCCTGGTGGCCAACCCCTGGCCCGGCGGCCACCGCGAGGCACCGGCCCTCTTCAAGCGCGGCAACGTGTACTTCATGCTGACCTCCGGCGCCACCGGCTGGAACCCCAACCAGCAGCAGTACGCCACCGCCACCAGCCTGGCCGGTCCCTGGAGCGCGATGCGCAACGTGGGCGACGCCACCGCCTACGGCTCGCAGACCGCGTACGTCCTGCCGGTGCAGGGCACCCGGGCGACCTCGTACCTGTACCTGGGCGACCGCTGGGGCAACTCCTTCGGCGGCAAGGTCAACGACTCGCGCTATGTGTGGCTGCCGCTGAACTTCCCCACCCCGACCACCATGACCATGGACTGGTATCCGCAGCTCACCATCGACACCGCGGCGGGCACCGTGAACGGCTCCGGCGGCCCGTACACCCCGCTGAAGGCCCGGCACAGCGGCAAGTGCGCCGACATCCTCTCCGCCGCGCAGACCGACGGCACCGCGGCCGTGCAGTACACCTGCAACGGTGGCGGCAACCAGCTGTTCTGGTCCAGGAGCACGGGCGACGGGTACGTCCAGCTGATCGCACGCCACAGTTCCCAGTGCCTCACCGTGACCGGCGGCTCCACCGCCGACGGCGCGGCGGTCGTCCAGTCGGCCTGCGGCACGGGCGCGAACCAGCAGTGGCAGGTCACGGACGCGGGCAGCGGCTACGTCCGGCTCGCCGCCCGTTCCAGCGGCAAGTGCCTGGACGTGGCCGACTCCTCCACGGCGGACAAGGCCGCCGTCATCCAGTGGAGTTGCACGGGCGGCGCCAACCAGCAGTGGCAGCGCGGCTGAACCTTCGGTCGGCGCAGGGCTGTTGACATCCCCGGAGGCGCCGGTAGCTTCACGTGCGCACGATGTCGGACATTGTTCGTAATTTCGAACCTCCGTGAGGAGAGTCATGAACGAACCAGTCGACAGACGGCACTTCATCGCCACCACCGCCTCCGGGGCCGCTGCCGTGATGCTCACCGCGGCCGCCGGTGGCACCGCGGCGGCGGCCACGCCCGGCGCC
>NZ_RIBZ01000120.1:0-8702 GCF_003721215.1 Streptomyces botrytidirepellens | reverse complement strand
GTGCCGTGCCGGCCGGCTGGTCGTACGGCCGGGCGGCGTCCGCCGCGGCCTACCTGCGGGCGGCCGGCGTGCTGGCCCAGGTGCCGGCCGGGGAACCGCTGCTGGTGCACGACGCCGCCACCCTGACGGAGCTGGCTGTCGTGGCGCTCGCCCGGCACCGCGGCACGGAGGTCTTCGCCACCGCGGCGCCCACCGTGCGCGGCGCGCTGCGGGCGCTCGGCCTGGACGCAGCGCACCTGGCGTCCTCGCGAACGGCGGAGTTCAGGCAGACCTTCACCGAGACTCTCGCGGGCCGCCGGATCGGTCTTGTCACCGCCCGTGCCGCCGACGGCGACGCCTCCGGGACACAGGCCGTACCGGTGCCGGCCGACGTGACCGGCCGGGACACCGCGCGCATCGACCCGGAGCAGGCCGGATACGGCCCCCTTCCGGAGGAGTTGGCGGAGCTGCCGGAGCTGCCACGCCCCGAGGCCGGGCAGGAGAGCGTGGTCGACGGCAGCCGGGTCCGCACCCTCGCCGCCGACTGGGATCCGCAGGGCACCGTGCTCATCACCGGCGGCACGGGCGGCCTCGGGCTGCAGGTCGCCCGGCACCTGGTCGCCGAACGCGGCATGCGCCACCTGCTCCTGCTGAGCCGGCGCGGCATGGATGCCCCCGGCGCGGCGCGGGTCTGCGAGGAGCTCACCGAACTGGGTGCCGACGTCCGCGTGCACGCGGGCGACCTCACCGCGCCGGGGACCATCGAGGCCGTGCTCGCCGCGGTGCCCGCCGCCCACCCGCTGACCGCCGTCGTGCACGCCGCCGGTGCGATAGACGACGGCGTGGTGGGCGCGCTGACGCCGGAACGCATGACGACGGTGCTGCGCCCCAAGGCCGACGTGGCGTGGGCCCTGCACGAGGCGACCCGGGACCTCGACCTCGCCGCCTTCGTGCTGTTCTCCTCCGCCGCCGGCGTCCTCGGCGCACCGGGACAGGGCAACTACGCGGCGGCCAACTCGTTCCTGGACGCACTGGCTCAGCACCGCCGCGCGGCGGGCCTCCCCGCGGTGTCACTGGCGTGGGGGCTGTGGCAGGAGAGGAGCGAGCTGACCGCGGAGCTCTCCGACGCCAACATCCGCCGCCTGGAGCGCGCCGGACTCGGCATGCTGCCCGCCCGGCAGGGTCTGGGACTGTTCGACGTCGCGACCACCACGGACGGCGAGGCGCTGCTGCTGGCCGCACCGCTCAACCTGCGCACCCTGCGCGCCCGGGCCTCGCAGCCGGGCCTGCCGCCGCTGCTGCACCGGCTGGCCGGCAAGCAGGACGGCCCCACCGCCGGACGGACCCCCATGTTGTCGGCCGAACTCGCCGGCCTGTCCGAGGCCGACCGGCGAGCACGGCTCGTGGCGATCGTCAGGCAGATGGCGGCGGCCGTGCTCGGCTACGGCTCCGCCGACGCGGTCGCGCCCGACCAGGCCTTCACCACGCTGGGCCTGGACTCGCTCGGCGCGGTGGAGCTGCGTGCCCGGCTGATGGAGGCCACCGGACTCACCCTGCCGACGACGCTGGTCTTCAATTTCCCGACCCCGGCCGCGCTCTCGGACCGGCTGCTGGAGCTGGTCGAACCCGCGGAGGCCGTCTCGCCGGTGCACGCCGAGATCGACCGGCTGGGCCAGATGCTGTCGGAGCAGGACTGTGGCGACGCCGAACGGCGCCGCATCACCTCGCGCCTGGAGGCCCTCCTGTGGCGGTGGACCGACGGCCGCGAGGACGCCGCGGAGAAGCGGCCGGCGACCGACCTCGACGACGTATTCGAAAGCGAGCACGACGACGACATCTTCGCGCTCGTCGACCGGGAGTTGGGAACGGACTGATCCCTTCCCCTGCCCACCACCCGCACCAGCATGCACCCAGGAGCCAGCCGTCATGGCCAATGAAGACAAGTACCGCGACTATCTCAAGCGGGTCACCGCCGACCTGCGCGCCGCCAAGCAGAGCCTGCAGGAGATGCGCGATCAGTTGGCCGAGCCCATCGCGATCATCGGGATGAGCTGCCGGTTCCCCGGCGGCGCCGACTCACCCGAGAAGCTGTGGGACCTGGTGACCGGCGAGGTGGACGCGATCGGCCCCATGCCCACCGACCGGGGCTGGCCGCTGGACACGCTCTTCGACCCGGACCCGGACGCGCCTGGCCGCAGCTACGTCAGCGAGAGCGGCTTCCTCGACGACGCCGCGAAGTTCGACGCCCCGTTCTTCGGCGTCTCGCCGCGCGAGGCCCTGGCGATGGATCCCCAGCAGCGGCTGCTGCTGGAGACCTCCTGGGAGGCGGTGGAGGGCGCCGGCATCGTGCCGGCGTCACTGCGCGGCAGCGCCACCGGGGTGTGGGTCGGCGCCTCGGCCCACAGTTACGGCGCCGGATCATCCGCCGTCCCCCCGCAGGTGGAAGGGCACGTGGTCACCGGCATCGCACCCGCCGTCGCCTCCGGCCGCATCTCCTACACCCTGGGCCTGGAAGGGCCGGCCCTGACGGTGGACACCGCCTGCTCCTCGGCGCTGGTCGCCCTGCACCTGGCCTGCGACTCGCTGCGCCGCGGCGAGACGGCGCTCGCGCTGGCCGGCGGCGTGGCGGTCATCGCCAGCGCGATGGTCTTCAGCGAGTACAGCAGGCAGCGCGCGCTCGCCCCCGACGGTCGCTGCAAGGCGTTCTCCGACGACGCGGACGGCACAGCCTGGTCGGAGGGCGCGGGCATGCTCCTCCTGGAACGGCTGTCGGACGCCCGGCGCAACGGCCACGAAGTCCTCGCCGTCGTCCGCGGCACCGCGCTGAACCAGGACGGCGCCTCCAACGGCCTCACCGCGCCCAACGGGCCCTCGCAGCGCCGGGTGATCGAGGCCGCGTTGCGGGCGGCCCAGGTCGCTCCGGACCAGGTCGACATGGTCGAGGCGCACGGCACGGCCACCCCGCTCGGCGACCCCATCGAGGCACAGACACTGGTCGAGGTCTACGGACGTGACCGCGACGCCACCAACCCGCTGTGGTTCGGCTCCCTCAAGTCCAATATCGGCCACACCCAGGCGGCGGCCGGCGTCGGCGGCATCATCAAGGCGGTGCTCGCCATGCGGCACGGCGTCATGCCCCGAAGCCTGCACATCGCTTCCCCGACAACCGAGGTCAACTGGGGCGAGGGACACGTACGGCTGCTCACCGAGGCGCTGCCCTGGCCGGTGGTGGAGCGCCCGCGCCGCGCCGCGGTGTCCGCGTTCGGCATGAGCGGTACCAACGCCCACGTCGTCCTGGAGCACGACGCCCGCCCGGTGCCCGCCGTGACCGACGGCCCCGACGACACCGGTGCGCGCTCGGCGCCGACAGCCGGGACCGCATCGGCCGTGCCGGTGGTGCTGTCGGCCACGTCCCCCGCCGCGCTGACCGGGCAGGCCGACCGGCTGCGGACCTTCCTGCGCGCCACGCCGCAGGCGCAGCCGGCCGACGTGGCGTGGTCGCTGGCGACCACCCGCGAGCTGTTCCACCACCGCGCCGCCGTGCTGGCCGCCGACCGGGACGCGCTGCTGGCCGGCTTGGACGCCCTGGTGGCCGGCGACAGCCTGCCGCTCGGCACCCTCTCGGGCGTGGCCGGCGACGGCGGCGCGGTGCTGATGTTCCCCGGGCAGGGCGGCCAGTGGGCCGGCATGGCGCGTGAACTGATGGCGTCATCCCCGGTGTTCGACGCGGCGCTGCGCCAGTGCGCCGAGGTGATGTCCGGCCTCGTCGACTGGAACCTGCTGGAGGCGGTGACCGACCCCGACGGCAAGCTGCTGGCCCGTATCGACGTCGTGCAACCCGCGCTGTTCGCGGTCATGGTGTCGCTGGCCCGGCTCTGGCAGTCATGGGGAGTACCCGTCGACGCGGTGGTCGGCCACTCGCAGGGCGAACTCGCCGCCGCCTGCGTCTCGGGCGCCCTCTCCCTGGCGGACGCCGCCCGGGTCGTGGTCGTGCGCTCCCGGCTGCTGCTCAAGCTGTCCGGCCGGGGTCGCGCGATCTCGGTGGGGATGTCCGCGGAGCGCGCCCGGGAGAGCATCGCGCCGTGGGACGGCGCACTCTCGCTCGCCGCCGTCAACGGCCCCGAATCCGTGGTGGTCTCCGGCGACGCGCAGACCCTGCGGGCCTTTGCCAAACAGTGCAAGGCCGACGGGGTGTGGGCTTGGCGAATCGACATCGACTTCCCCTCCCACTCGCCGGCCATGGAGGAGGTGCGGGACGAACTCCTCGAACAGATCGCCGGGATCACGCCGCGCGACGGCGCCTTCCCGCTCTACTCGACGGTGACCGGCACTCGCCTCGCCGGGCACGAACTGGACGCCGACTACTGGTACCGCAACCTGCGGCAGACCGTGCTGTTCCAGGACGCCCTGGAGGCGCTGGCCGCCGACGGATTCAGATTCTTCCTGGAGGCCAGCCCGCACCCGATGCTGGCGATCGGCGTCCAGCAGACCCTGGAGGCGACCGGCGCCATCGGCGTGCCGGTCGGCACCCTGCGCCGGGACATCGGCGGACCGGACCGCGCCCTGCTGTCGCTCCTGGAGGCACACACCGCGGGCCTGCCCGTCGACTGGACCACGGTGCTGACCCCGCGCGAGCGACTGCCGCTGCCGACGTATGCCTTCCAGCACGAGCACTACTGGCTGGCGCCGGCCGAAACCACCATGCCGCAGTCCGGGACGGACGCCTGGTTCTGGGACGCGGTGGAGCGGGAGGACCTGGAACAGCTCGGCAGCGAACTCGGCCTTGGCGAGGGCCTGGACACCGTGGTGCCGACGCTGGCCCGCTGGCGGCGCGACACCGCGTCGCGGTCGGCGATGGACGGCTGGCGCTACCGCGTCGGGTGGACCGCACTGGCCGACCCGCGACGGGCCCAGCAGGTGCCCGGCCGCTGGCTGGTCGCCGCCGACGGCACCGCTGATGCCCTCGACACGCTGTTCGGCCGGCCGCTGTCGGTCGCGCTGCCGGGCACGAACCGCGCCGCGCTCGCCGCCGAACTGGCCACGCTGGGACAGATCGACGGTGTGCTGTGCCGGTCCGGCCGTGCCGCGGACGTGCTGGTGCTCGTCCAGGCCCTCGGCGACGCCGGGATCGATGCCCCCCTGTGGTGCGTGACCACCGGGGCAGTGGCCACCGGTGCCGACGACCTGCGGGCCGAACCGGACGGCGCCGCCGTGTGGGGGCTCGGCCGGGTCGTCAGCCTGGAGCACCCGGAGCGTTGGGGCGGCCTGATCGACCTCCCGGACTCCTGGGGGGCCGAGGAGGCCGCGCTGCTCGGCGGGATCCTGACCACGGTCGGCCCAGAGGACCAACTGGCCATCCGTGGCGGCGGACTGTGGGCCCGCCGGCTCCTCACCGCCCCGGCGACCGCCCCGGCGCGGCCCTGGAAGCCCTCGGGAACGGTGCTGATCACCGGCGGGACCGGAGCGGTCGGTGGGCATGTCGCCCGCTGGCTGGCCGCGCACGGCGACTGCTCGATCGTGCTTCTGTCGCGCCGGGGCGCCGACGCCCCGGGCGCCGCGGAGCTGCTGTCCGAGCTGAACGCGGCCGGTGTGGCGGCCCGGGCCGTCGCCGCCGACGTCGCGGACCGGGAGGCGGTCGCCGGACTGCTCGCGCAGTTGGAGCGGGAGGGCACGCCGGTGCGGTCGGTCTTCCACGCGGCCGGCGTCACCCAGGGCACCCCCATCGACGCCATGAGCACCGAGGAGTTCGCGTCGGTGGTGGCGGCGAAGATCGACGGTGCCCGGGTGCTGGACGAATTGCTCGGCGCGGACCTGGACGCGTTCGTGGTCTTCTCCTCCATCGCCGCCGTGTGGGGAAGCTCCTTCAGCGGCGCCTACGCCGCCGGCAACGCCTACCTCGACGCCCTCGTGGAGCGTCGCAGGGCACGCGGCGCCGCGGCCACGTCGGTCGCCTGGGGCGTCTGGGCGGACGACGGCATGGTCGACGAGGACACCGCGCGGCACCTGCGCCGCATCGGCCTGCGGGCCATGCCGCCGGCGAAGGCGATCGACTCGCTCCAGCGCACACTGGACCGCGACGAGGTGGCGGTCACCGTCGCCGACGTCGACTGGGCGCCGTTCATCACCAGTTACACCGCGGCCCGGCCGCGACCGCTGCTCGACGAACTCCCGCAGTCCCGCACGGCCCTGGACGCCCCGCGGGAGGACACCGCCACCTCCGACGCGTTCCGCCGCGAGCTGCTGGCCCTGGACCCGGCTGGACAGCGGGCCGCCCTGCTGGAACTGGTGCTCACCGAGACCACGGCCGAACTGGGCTACGCGGACAGCTCGCAGGTCGAACCGGATCGCTCCTTCCGCGACCTGGGACTCGACTCGCTGGCCTCCGTCGGCCTGCGCAAGCGGCTGAACGCCAAGACCGGACTCGACACACCGGTCACGCTCGCCTTCGACCACCCCACCCCGGACGCGGTGGCGACGTTCCTGCTGGAATCGCTCCGGGCCGAAGCCGGTCCGGCCGCCGGCTCGGCCGAGGACGCGCTCGGCCAGTTGGAGGCCGTGCTGGCCACGGTGGACACCGACTCGGTCGGCCGGTCGCGGATCACCATGCGCCTGACCTCCCTCCTCGCCCGCTGGAAGACCGGTGAGACGGCCGGCACCGCCGCGCCCGAGGTCTCCGAGGACGAACTCGACAGCGCGACGGACGAGGAACTGCTCTCCATGCTCGGTCGCGAGTTCGACATCTCATGACCCGGCTCATCCGTTCCGGTTCCGCTTCCTGAGCCCGCATTCCCCGAAAGGTCCATCAGTGTCAGCACTCACACCAGACGGCTCGGCGCCGACAGAGAACCGGATGAGGCATTTCCTCAAGCAGGTCAGCGCCGACCTGCGCCTCGCCAAGCAGCGGCTGCGCGAGTACGAGGCCCGGGACAACGCCGACCCGATCGCCGTCGTCGGCATGGCCTGCCGGCTGCCCGGCGGGGTGCGCAGCCCCGAGGAACTGTGGAAGCTGGTGTCCACCGGCACCGACGCCATATCCCTGTTCCCCGCCGACCGGGGCTGGGACACCGAGCGGATGTATGACCCGAGCGGGGAGCGGCCCAACACCACCCTGACGCGGGAGGGCGGCTTCCTGTACGGGGCCGCGGCGTTCGACGCGGGCTTCTTCGGCATCTCGCCCCGCGAGGCGCTGGGCACGGACCCCCAGCAGCGGCTGCTGCTGGAGACCTCCTGGGAGGCTCTGGAGAATGCGGCGATCGATCCGGCCGGGCTGCGGGGCAGCCGCACCGCCGTGGTGATCGGCGCGGCCCCGCAGGGCTACGGCTTCGACGTGCAGGGCGGCGGCGTGGGCTTGGAGGGCTACGGGATCACCGGCGTCTCCACGTCCCTGCTGTCCGGACGTATCGCGTACACCCTGGGGCTCGAGGGGGCGGCGCTGACGATCGACACCGCATGCTCCTCCTCGCTGGTGGCGCTGCACCTGGCGGGTCAGGCACTGCGGCAGGGCGAGTGCGACCTCGCCCTGGTGGGCGGTGCGACGGTGATGGCGGCACCCAGCGCCTTCGTCGAGTTCAGCCGGCAGGGCGGGCTGGCTCCGGACGGCCGCTGCAAGTCGTTCTCCACAGACGCCGACGGCACCGGCTGGTCCGAGGGCGTGGGGATGCTGGTGGTCGAGCGGTTGTCCGACGCGCTGCGCAACGGTCACGAGGTGCTGGCGGTCGTCCGGGGCTCGGCGGTCAACCAGGACGGCGCGTCCAACGGCCTCACCGCGCCCAACGGCAGGTCACAGCAGCGGGTCGTCCTGGACTCGCTGGCCAGCGGCGGTCTGTCCACCGCCGACATCGACGTGGTGGAGGGGCACGGTACGGGCACGCGGCTGGGCGACCCGATCGAGATCCAGGCCCTGATCAACACCTACGGCCGGGACCGGACGGCGGAGAACCCGCTGTATCTCGGTTCGTTGAAGTCGAACATCGGTCACACCCAGGCGGCGGCGGGTGTCGCGGGCGTCATCAAGATGGTGATGGCGTTGCGCAACGGTGTCATGCCGCGCAGCCTGTACGCCGACAAGCCCACCGGCGAGGTCGAGTGGGACGGCACGGGTGTGGAGCTGCTGGCGCGGGAGCGCGCATGGGCCCGTGAGGACGGCCCCTTGCGCGCGGGTGTGTCGTCGTTCGGCATCAGCGGCACCAACGCGCACGTGATTCTTGAGCAGTTCGTGGCGGAACCTGTCGAGCAGACGTCGGTGGCGCCCGTGCCGGCGGTTGCGGGCGGCGTGGTTCCGTTGGTGTTGTCGGCGNCGTCGGTGGCGCCCGTGCCGGCGGTTGCGGGCGGCGTGGTTCCGTTGGTGTTGTCGGCGAGGTCGGATGCGGCGTTGTCGGGTCAGGCGGCGGCTCTGCGTGATCACCTGGTGGCGCGTCCTGAGCTGTCTTTGGTGGATGTGGCGCGTTCGCTGGTGACGGCGCGTTCGGTTTTCGATCACCGTGCGGTGGTGGTGGGGGAGCGGGCCGAGGCGCTTGCCGCGTTGGAGCGGCTGGCGGGGGCTGTGCCGGGTACCCCCGGTCCCGCTCTGTCGGGTGCGGTGTCCGCGGTGTTTTCGGGTCAGGGGTCGCAGCGTCTTGGTATGGGGCGTGAGTTGGCCGAGGGTTTCCCGGTGTTCGCTGAGGCGCTGGATGAGGTCTGTGCGTTGGTGGATCCGTTGCTGGGGTGTGGTGTGCGTGAGGTGA
>NZ_RIBZ01000113.1:445-2598 GCF_003721215.1 Streptomyces botrytidirepellens | reverse complement strand
ACAACCCTTGGGCGCCCCGGCTCCCCGGCCCGCCCCCACCGCGCCGACACCCGGCGCCGGGGCCCGCCCACCCCAACCTGTTGCATCCCCAACCCGCCAAGGAGATTGCGATGAGCCGAACCATGGACCGCATCCGCCGTGAGGCGATCGAGCAGTACGGGGACGCTCCCGCAACCCCGGCCGAGGCGCTCGACCACGTTCTCGCCATGTTTGCCGACGCCCCCGACGACTGGATGGTCTTGGAGGCCACCAAGGGGCTCTACGGCGACGGCGTCCGCACCGGCCTCACGATGGGCGACCTTCGCGACCTGCACGCCGCCCTGACCTGACCGGTCTGAAGGCCACCCCGGGTGCACGGCCAGTCCGTTCACCCTGCGAGGCACTCAGCCCAACTGAACCACCAGCCGCTGAACAGGAGCGACCCATGAACCAGACGGCCCCCCTCACCCCCGCCGCCACCGTCGGCCAGCAGGTCGTCATCACCGTCGACCAGGCCGGGTACGAGGACCGCCAGCTCGTCGGTATGCAGGGCATGCTCACCTACATCGACACCGTCTCCCTCAAGGACAACATCGTCGACGGCGACCGCGGCGGGGCGTACCAGATACGCCTCCCCGACGGGGACACCGTGTGGGTGGCGGACGTGCGCCCCGCCGACGAGCAGGTCAGCGACGACCGCGTGGAGCTGGCGCGCTTGCGCCGCATGCGCACCAAGCTCGCGGCCTACATCGAGCACGGCGACATGCCGGACGGCGTGCGCCGCGAGCTGCGGAAGTGCATGCACTGCTGACGCCGCACCGGCCTGGTCCGGCTGTGGCCGCCCCCTTCCGTAAAGGACCTGATCCGGATACGGCAGGAGGAACACGGGTGGCACTGCGTGTTCCTCGGCGCCAAGCAGGACGCGTTCACCGCCGCCGGGGACATAGGCATCAGCCTGGACACCACCCTGTCCTACGCCAGTGAGCACACCCGCCAGACGATGACCCACACCGGCCGGATGGCCGCCCGGGGCACTCTCACCGGAAACCGGGGCTTCACCAAGGACGAGCGGGATCAGATCAGCTGACCACCACTGTGGGCCCCGGGCACAGCCCCGGGGCCCACAGCGCGTCACACCACATCGGGCCTACCCCGGCCCCTGCACTGGCTCCGCCCCCGTACCCGGCCGTTCTGCGCCCGCCGCCGCGGTCTGTTGCCGCCCGCACCGCCTGTCCGGCCGTCGTGCTGCGCCCCGGCTGCCGGTGCCGCAGCCCGCCGCCCTGGCTGATGCCGCGCGGGTTGCGGTTCTAACTCCCCGCCCGCCCACAGTCGTTCGGGCCAGGCCGCGCTACAACGGCTGCCAGAACCCGCCGACTCAGGCCAACCGAAAGGGAACACCCCCGTGGGCATCCTCTACCGCGACCGCAGCAAGCCCGCCGAGACCGACGAGGAGATATGGAACAACCCGCTCAACTCCTACCTGCGTGAACACGACATGGGCCACGCCGGGACCAGCTGCAACCTGCCCGACATGATCCGCCACATCCAGGCCATCGGCTCCCTGTGGTGGCAGTACACCAGCCCCGCCCAGGCCACTCTCGGCGCCATCCGCTTCATCAGCGACGGCATCATCGCCCCCGCCCTGACCCCCCTGATCGAGGGCCCCGAGCTGTTCACCGCCGTGGCGGTCGAAGGACTGCGCTCCTGGCACGCGCTCCTGGACCACGACGACACCCGACGCACCGCTTACGGAGACGACCACGCCGACCGGCTGCTTCCGGCCTTCAGCCTCGGCGAGTACCTCTTCGACCAGGACGGCGCCCGCTGCATCTTCACCGATGGCAGCCGACGCGACGTGCCCGCCGGGACCGTCGTCGCCATGCTCGTCATCGACCGCGTCCCGATCCCCAGCGACCCCAAGGACTTCGGCGGCACCAGCTACTACGACCGGGAGACCCGCGTCAGCACCGTCGACTACTTCGCGCAGATACACGCCGTCCAGCAGGGCTGGAAGAAGGCCGCCGACGCCGCCCCGAGCACGACCGCCTGACACCGCCCCGACGGCAGTCCCGAGCCCCAGACCGACCGGCAGCACATCACGAATCCCGCCGCCGTCTGCCGCGTCCCGCACCGCCCTGCCGTCCCTGCCCGGCCGGGCCCGCCCCCGGCCCCTG
>NZ_RIBZ01000113.1:0-364 GCF_003721215.1 Streptomyces botrytidirepellens | reverse complement strand
ACCCCGGGCTGTTGAGAGGAGACCCCAATGAGCCCCCGCCCCCGCCCCTGCCTTCGCCTCCCGCGGTCGTTGTGGCGTCTCGCTGCCGGGCTGGCCAGCTACCGTCAGGCCATCGACTCGATCGTGTGGACCTGCGCCCGCATCGACCGCTGCCCCCACTGCCACCGCCGCGGCGTCGACGGATGCGACCCCGCCACCGGGCCGCACCCCTCACCCGCCACACCCGGCCGACTGCGCCGCGCCGCCCACACCGCCCGCCTCGCCTGGCACCTGCGCCACACACTCCCGGCCCACCTCAACCAGCCTTTCGCCAACACCCCCACCACCCCGGCCGACGCCCCGTTCTGAACCCCCGGCCCGCCAC
>NZ_RIBZ01000009.1:0-4027 GCF_003721215.1 Streptomyces botrytidirepellens | reverse complement strand
GCTTCGCCTGACTCAGATACCGCAACGCCTCCCGCGCCCGGCACAACGGCCACGACCGCACCGGAGGCGGCACCAGATCACCCAACGCGAAAAGCTCACTCAGCTCGTCCAGCATCCGGCCGATACGGTCCGGTCCGGCACCCGTGATCAGGTCGTACGCCTCGTACCGCACCCCGGGATACTCGACCGCGATCCGCTCCGGATCACGGATGTCCGTCTTCCCCATCTCCAGCAACCGACCACCATCGGCCAACAACCGCAGGGAGGCGTCCACGAAGGGCCCTGCCAGGCTGTTCAGCACGACATCCACGCCGCGACCACCCGTGGCCTCCCGTACGACGTGCTCGAAGTCCAGATCGCGCGACGAGGCCCGGTGCGCCCGGTCGATGCCCATGGCTTCCAAGGTCGCGTGCTTGCCAGGGGAAGCCGTGGCATAGACCTCCGCACCCACGTGGCGGGCGATCTGCACCGCCGCCATTCCCACGCCACCGGTGGCGGCATGGATCAGCACCGACTGGCCCGGCCGGAGTCCGGCGAGGTCGGTGAGCCCGTACCAGGCGGTCAGGAACGCCACCGGCACGGCGGCGGCCTGCTGGAAGCTCCAGCCGTCCGGTACGGGGGCCACCAGCCGTGCGTCCGTGACCGTCAGGGGGCCGAAGGACTGGTCGAAGACGCCCATGACCCGGTCTCCCACCGCGACATCGGTCACTCCGGGGCCGATGTCCACCACCACACCGGCGCCTTCGCCGCCCAGCCCGGTCTGTCCCGGGACCATGCCCAGGCTCACCACGACATCCCGGAAGTTGATACCGGCCGCGCGGACGGCGACCCGCACCTGACCGGTTCCCAGTGGCTCCAGCACCTCCGGGCAGGGCACCGGCACCACGTTGTCCAGGGTGGCCGTGCCGACGGTGTCCAACCGCCATGCCGCGGGCTGCTCCACCGGTCCCACGAGCCCCGCGCCACCGGCACCGGCCCGGACGAGGCGGGGCACCAGAACCCGCCCGGCGCGGATGGCGAGCTGTGGTTCGTCCCTTTCCACGGCGTGCGTCACGGCAGCCCGTACGGTGTCGTCGTTGGCCTCGCCATCGAGGTCGAGCAGGAGGAACCGGCCGGGGTTCTCCGACTGGGCGCTGCGTACGAGACCCCACACGCCCGCGGCCGCCACCTGCACACCGTCCTCGGCAGGGCCGTCAGCGGTGACCGCGCCGTGCGTCACCACCACCAACCGCGCGTCGGCCAGCTGCGGTTCGGCCAGCCAGCCCTGGAGCAGGGCCAGCGTCCGTTCGGTGATGGCCAGGCCCTCGGCTGCCGTATCGTCGCCGACGCCCGGGGACCGTACGTCGACGAGGACGACCGACGGGATCGGCTCGCCGCGATCGAGCGCCTCGGTCAATGCCGTGAGGTCCGCGAGGTGGTTCGCGCCCGGCCCGGCAAGGCACGGGGAAGCAACGCCCGGGGAATCGGTGCCCAGCACCGTCCAGCGGCCATCGTCGCCCGCCGGTTCCGTGGTGTCCACGGGGAGGGGCAGGGAGGTCCAGTCGAGGGTGAACAGGCAGTCCGTACGACGGGTGTCCACCGAGCGCAACTGTTCCGCGCTCGCCGGGCGCATCGCGACCGAATCCACGGTCAGCACGGGCGCGCCGACCGCATCCGCCACGGTCACGCGCAGCGCTCGCTCGCCGTCCGCGCTCTGCTCGTACGGGGACAGCCGGACCCGGACCGTGGTCGCTTCGGCTGCCCACAGTGTGACGCCGTTCCACGCGAACGGCAGCCACACCTGGCCAGGAGTGGCCTCGGTGTCCGTGTCGGTGGCGAGCTGGTCGATCAGGAGGGCCGGGTGCAGAGCGGCGTCCAGGAGTGCCGGGTGGATGCCGAAGCCACCGTGTTCGCCCGCGGCTTCCGGCAGCACCACCTCGGCCAGCACGTCCGCGCCGTCCTGCCACACCGCCCGCAGCCCCTGGAAGGACGGGCCGTACGCATAGCCAGAGGTCGCGACGCGTTCGTAGAACCCCTCGGTCTCCAGCGGCTCCGCGCCCGCCGGGGGCCATGCGCCAACCAGTCCTGGCGCATCGTCGTCGGCGCGGTCGGCGGGCGGGCTCAGTACGCCCTCCGCGTGGCACCTCCACGCGGCGCCGGGGTCGGCATCGCCGTCGGGCCGCGAGTACACCTGCACATCGCGGCGTCCGTCGTCCCCGGGCGCGCCGACGACCACCTGAAGCCGCACCCCTCCGGACGGGGGCAGCACCAGCGGGATCTGGAGCGCCAGTTCCTCCACGCCACCGGCGCCCACCTCGTCGGCGGCCCGCAGCACCCACTCCGCCAGGGCCGCTCCCGGCACCAGGACCGCGTCCGCCACCACATGCTCACCGAGCCACGCATAGATGCGCGCCGAGAGACGGCCCGTCAGCACATGGCCGTTGCCATCGGCCAGCTCCACGGCGGCGGCCAGCACGGGGTGCCGCGCGGAGACCAGCCCGAGGTCGGCGGGGTCGCCCCCGCGACCGCTGAGGCCGTCGAGCCAATACCGCTCACGCTGGAAGGCGTAGGTGGGCAGCTCCACGGTCCGGGGTCGAGGCGAGGCGGGGTACAGCGTCGTCCAGTCGACGTCGACTCCGGCGACGAACGCCTGGGCGAGCGCCCGGAGCAGCTGGGCCCGGTCGCCGTGATCGCGGCGCAGCGTGGGGACCGTGACGGCCTCCACGCCCGTGTACTCGAAGGTCTCCTGCATGCCGATGGTCAGCACGGGGTGGGTGCTGCTTTCGATGAACACCCGGTGCCCGTCGGCCAGCGCCGCCGCGAGGGCGTCGGCGAAGCGAACCTGATCCCGCAGATTGGTCACCCAGTACGCGGTGTCCAGTTGTGCCGTATCGGCCCGGCCGCCGGTCACCGTGGAGTAGAAGGTGATGCCCGTTCCGGAGGTGTCGTTCGGGTGGATTCCGTCCAGTTCGCGGAACAGCTCGTCGCGGATCTCGTCGATCTGGGGGCCGTGTGAGGCGTAGTCCACGTCGATGAGCCGGGCGCGATCGCCGTTCTCCTGGCATGCGGCTACCACCGTGGCCACCTGCTGCGGGGGGCCTGAAATCACCGTGGAAGACGGCCCGTTGACCGCCCCCACACCCACCGCCCCGGTCTGGTCGCCGAGCACGGCCAGCAGTTGTCCGGCCTGCTCCTGGCCCACACCGAGCGACGCCATCGCACCGCCACCGGCCAGCTTGCGCAGCGCCCGGCTGCGCAGCGCCACGACCTTCGCGCCGTCTTCCAGCGACAGCGCCCCGGACACGACCACCGCCGCGATCTCCCCCTGGCTGTGCCCCACGACCGCCGCGGGCTTCACGCCGTGCTCGGCCCACACCGCCGCCAGGGACACCATCACCGCCCACAGCACCGGCTGCACCACATCGACCCGGCTCATCTCGGCCGCGCCCTCGGTGCCGCGCAGAACGTCGGTGAGCGACCAGTCCACGTACGGCGACAGCGCCCGCTCACACTCCGCCACCCGCGCCGCGAACTCCGGCGACGCATCGAGCAACGCGGCTCCCATCCCGGCCCACTGCGATCCCTGCCCCGGGAATACCAGCACGGGACCCGCGTCGCTCACCGGCACCGGAGCACTCGCGGGCACCACGTCCGGGTGGGACTCCCCTGCCGCCAGGGCCTCGACCGCGGCCACCAACTCCGTACGGTCCTCACCCACCACCACCGCACGATGCTCGAACACCGACCGCGTGCTGATCAGCGACCAGCCCACATCCATCGGCATCAGCTCAGGATCCTCGACCAGACGCGCCACCAAGGCCGCGGCCTGCCCGCGCAGCGCCTCCGCACCCCGCGCGGACAGCACCCAGGGCACCACACCACCGTGCTCGGGTACCGGCTCCGCCTCGGGAGCCTCCGGAGCCTGCTCAAGGATCACGTGCGCGTTCGTACCGGAGGCACCGAAGGAGGACACTCCGGCCCGGCGGGGACGTTCGCTGTGCGGCCACTCCACCGGCTCGGTCAGCAGCCGTACCGCACCGCTGGCCCA
>NZ_RIBZ01000115.1:0-35510 GCF_003721215.1 Streptomyces botrytidirepellens | reverse complement strand
CGGCAGCGGCCCACCGGCCGCGCCGGGCCCGCCCGTACGCTGCTCCGGAACCGGGGCCGGGCCCCCGCCCGTACCGCCCGACTCCGGCGCGGCGGGCTGGAAGTCCGGCGGCAGCGGCGGCAGCCCGGACTGCGGAGCCGCTGGCGGCGCCCAGTTGCTGTTGCCGGTCTCCTGCGGCGGCGCGGCGTCGGCCGCCCCCTCCTGCGGCTCGCCCTCGGCGCTCGCCGCTTTGGCGCGCTCCTCGGCCTCCCGGCGCAGCGACGCCGCGGAGAAGCGCATGGTGCCTTCGCTGCGTACCTCGCCGGTCCCGGCGTCGGAGTCGCCGTCGGCCACGGCGGCGGCGGATTCCGCGTCGGCGGCCTGCTTCCGCTCCGCGATCTCGCGCCGCAGCGAGGCGGTGGAGAACCGCACCGTGGAGTTGCCCTCCACGGCGCCGCTGTCGTCGCGTTCGTCGGCGTCGGCGCCCGCCTCGGGCGCTTCGGGGGTCTCGGGGGAGGCGACCGGCGGGGCCGGGGGCGCGGCGGGCGCCAGCGCGTAGTCGTCGTCCTCGGCCGAGGCGTCGGGAAGGTCGGACGCATGCTGCTCGACCCGGCCGCCTTCCGGCGCGCCGTCAGCCGGGGTCGGAGCGGCCGGGCTTGCGGTGAAGCCGGACAAAGAGGGTGTCCCGTCGGCCTCGCCGCCCCGCGGCCTGGCCTCCGCCTCCGCGTCCCCCGCGTCCTCCGCGGTCCCGTCCGGCGCGGCCTGGTGCACGGAGGCATCCGCAGGCGCGGGCTCGGTGGAAGGCGCCGGGGGCGGAGGCGCCCACGCCCCCTGGAACCCGTTCGGGTCCGGCGGCCCCGGCACGGACACCGGTTCGCCCGTCGGCGGCGGAGGCGGCGGGGGCGGCGTCGCCCCGGCCCCCGTGTCCGCCGCGGGCCCTGCGGCGGGTGGTGCCGACGGCGCAGCGTTCTGCGTGTACCAGGCAGGTGGGGTGTAGTCGATGGTGAACTCGCCCGTGTGCTCGGTCTCGGCGTCGGACCGATCATCGCCGGGTGTGGTTCCGCCCGTGCGGATCTCGTCCCGATCGCTGCTCACAATGCCTCCTGGTGTGGTCGAACACCCTTGAAATTCATGGCGAGGCCGATCTGTTGCCGATCGCTACTGTCGTCCGACCGTTCGGCTTTCCCCTTTTGTGACGCCGGGGACACCTGATCAGGTTCGTCACCGTGCGCATACCAAGCCTAATCACGAGAACCACCCGGACGGCAGGCCCGTCCCGGCGCTCGCAAGCGTCCGATAGGTCACGTCTCCTCGCCGTACTGAGAGATGATCAGTACGGAAACCCCTCGAATCGCCCCAAGGGTGGACTAGTCGACTCGGCGCGGCGATCCCAGCAGCCCCGTTTCGGCGTCGGTCGGCTGGAGCGCCACGGCCTGCCGTGCCTCACGGGTGCACCACAGGGTGACCCAGTCCTGGAGGGTTGACAGCGCCGTGACGTCGGGGCGGGGGAGGGCCATGATCCTGCCTATCTCCTCCGCCTCGTCGGGCGAGACGCGCTGGATCCCGACCAGTCCCGCGTGCTCCAGGAGCCGGGGCGCGACCGGGCTCAGATACGGCAGCAGGGTCAGCACCGACTGCCACGGCAGGGCGGACACCCGGCCGCGCGGCGGGCGCATGCCACAGTCCCGGATGACCAGTACCGGGCTGCCCACCGACGGCCCTTGGGGCGGTACCCGGCCCACGTCGAAAACGGTCATGCACTGCTGCCCGCCGCCCGCGACCTGCACCAGGTTGGCCCACAGATGCGGCCGCCCGGTCTCGATGGCGACCCGGGCGCCGGTGGCTGCCGCCCGGAAGGCCAGCACCTGCGCGGTCCACAGCCCCCCGACGAGCACCACGTCGAACGGCTCGGGCCGGTTGAAGCCCAGCACGGCGGGCTGGTTCTCGCCGTCCACGCCGATGATGACGCCGTCGTCACCGACCGGCAGGGCGAGCGCGTCGAGCTGGTCCGCGGTGAGCGTCTGGCGGCCGCGGCGGGGCCCGATGAGCCCGAAGCCGGGGCGCGTCCTGCGCCCGCCCGACACGGCCGGGGGGGTGGGAGCGGGGGTGGACGGAGAAGAGGTGGACGGAGTGGAAGTGGCCATGGCCATCAGCGAGTACCTCCCAGCGGAAGCGTGGCGAGCACGCCGGGCAACTGCTCGCGATCGAGACGTACGAGCCCGACCCGCACCCCGCGCGCCGCGCGCTCCAGCGCCTTGCGGGCGGTGATCAGATCGGTGTCATTGCGGCCGGTGATGCGGATGTGTCCGTTGACCGTGGAGGTGTTCCGGCCGCCCTCGCCCTGGGTGAGCGTCAGGCTGAAGGTGCTCGCGAGGGCGGGCATGGAGGTCAGCAGCGCCACCAACTGGGGCAGCGGCACGGCTCCCGTGCCCACCTGCGGCCACCGGCCCACCCAGTAGGTGGTGTGCCAGCGGTCGTCGCAGCGCCAGGCGCGCGAGGTCTCCGCGGTCCGGCGCGCCGGAGTGCTCGCGCGCCCCGCCTGGGTCGTCGCGTTCGCGTTGACGCACGCCGAGGTGGCGATGGCCGTGGCCAGTTCGCCCTCGGCCAGCGGCCTGGCCGTGAAACCGGCCCCGGTGAGGCGGCTGGCCAGCTGGTCGACCGAGCGCAGCAGACAGCGCTGAGCACCCTCCAGGCCGCCGCCGCGCGCCTCGATGGCCTCCGGGCACAGCTCGGGATGGAGCTTGAGCGCCACCCAGGTCAGCCGGACGGCGGGCGCCCCGGCGTGCTCCTGGAGCGGGGCGTAACTGCGCGCCGCCGCGGCCTGCTCCGGCAGATGCGGCGCGGGCGCGGGCTGCGCGTGCTGGACGACCTGTACGGACTCCAGCCGGATCCCGTCCACCTCCAGCGCGTCGTGCAGCAGCGCGAGCGGAAGCGGCCGCTTGTCCCGCATCGGCCGCAACGGGGCGTCGTGCGACTGGACCTGGAGTATCGCCGTGAGGAACGTGCCGTCGCCGATCATGCCGATCTCGCGCCGGTCCCGGGAGAGGTACGCGTACGTCCGCAGCGCGGGATCGCATTCGACGGCGGGGGCGAGCGAGGGGTCGAGACCCGCCGGAACGGGCTCCTTGGCGAGCCGCTGGCGGGCCCGGAGCGCGCTGATGGAGATGAGCCAGTCGGTGAACGGCTGCTGCCTGCGGCGCAGCACCGCGAGCAGCACGAGCACCAGGGCGACCACCCCGGCGGGCACGAGCAGCAGCGAGTCGACGGTCCAGGCGACGACGAGGACCGCGGCGGCGACCTCCACCAGCACGAGTTGGTGCAACCGTACGGGGCCGAAGCTCCCAGTGCGTGAGGGCTGGCGCGGTGCGGCGGTGCGCGCTTGGGTGGCAGAGCTCATCAGGGAGGCCGCCCCTTGTCCTGGTCTCGTCCTGGTCGATTGTGTGATTACGGTATCGGAAAGGCCGCGTGAGGGTGGCGCGGGTATCAGCTGGGCCGAGTGGGTGAGTAATCTCCCCTGTGGCGACCAAGCGCAGGCACGTGCGCAAGAACAACACGGGGAGAAGCGGGCTAAGACATGGCATCGCGGCGGGATGAGCTCAGCGCCTACACCTTTGCGAAGAAACGAATGGTTGCCTCGTTTGTGCAGCCATCGCCCACCGTCATGGACGACGGCGCCCCGCGCCCGGTGCGCGCCTTTCTTCCCGGCGTCATCGTGGGCGCGCTGGTCCTGGCGGGTTTCGGGGCCTGGGGGATGTTCAGGCCGACCGCGCCGAAGGGCTGGGACGACACCGCGGCCCACATCATCGTCGGCAACGAATCCACGTCGCGTTACGTGATTCTGTCGACGGGCGGAAAGAAGCAGCTGCATCCCGTCCTGAACCTGGCCTCCGCGAAACTCGTCCTCGAGTCCGGCAAGTCGGACATCATTCGGGTGAAGGACTCGCAGCTCGACAACGGCGACATACCGCGCGGCCCGACGATCGGAATTCCGTACGCACCGGACCGCATGCCGGCAGCCGATGACGCCGTCAAGCAGAAACGTTGGGCGGTCTGCGAGCAGCCCGGTGGTGGGCAGAGCAAGTCCACGCAGAAGGCGGTCTTCCTCTTCGCCGACCGCGAGGCGTCGAAGGTCCAGGGCGCGCAGCGGCTGCGCGGCAGCCAGGCGATGTACGTCGAGGGCAGCAAGGGCCGCTACCTCGTGGACCCGTCCGGCAAGAAGTACCTCCTGGGCGGCCCCCAGGGGGAGAAGAGCATGACCCCGGAACAGTACGACCTCCTGCTGCGGACCCTGTTCAAGCAGGGCGCCGAGCCGCAGAAGGTGACGGACGACTGGCTGGACACGCTGAAGGACGGCGCGCCGGTGGAGTTTCCCTCGGTGCCGGGACAGCCGGGCGCGTCGGCCGGGGTCGACTCCCTGCCGGACGAGGCCGACAAGGTCGGGACGGTGCTCCAGGCCCAGACGGGCGGCGGCACCCAGCACTACGTCGTGTTGCGGGGCAAGGTGCAGCCGGTCTCGGGCTTCGTCGCCAATCTGCTGCTCAACAGCGAGCAGCTGTCCAGCCTCAACCAGCTCGGCAAGCCGATGAAGGTCAACGCACAGGACTTCGTCTCCGACTCCGAGGTCTTCGCCGAGGACACCGCCTGGCCCGATGAGGCCCCGCGCCAGGTCAACTCCGCGGAAGGGGCGGCCGGTTCCCAGGCCAGGGACACCGTCTGCAACGTCCTCACCAAGGTCAGCGCCAACGGCACGCCCACGCTGGAGACCTGGGCGGGCGCGGATTACCCCGCGCCCGTCGTGGACGGTGGCAGCAGCGCGTACGTCACCCCCGGCACCGGCCTGTTCTACCGGCAGTACCAGGGGCGGGCCACGAACACCGGCCAGACCTTCCTCATCACCGACACCGGCCTGCGCTACCAGGTGCAGTCCAACAGCGACAGCAGCGCGGGCAAGTCCAAGATCGGCGGTTCCGCCGACGAGCAGAAGGCCATGACCGAGGGACAGCGAGCGGCCAACGAGGCGCAGACCAGGCTGGGTTACGGCGACGTGAAGCCGGTACCGGTGCCGCAGAACTGGTCGCAGTTCCTTCCGATCGGGCCCCGGCTCGACCTCAACAGCGCCCGACAGCCGCAGGGTTCGTGACCATGGGAAACCGACACATGAGGCGGGCGGCCGCGCTGTCGTCCGCGACCGCACTGGCGTGCCTCACCGGGGCGACGGGCGCGACGGAGCCCGTCGCCGCCGCGGCCACGTCCGTGGACGGCAACGGCCAGTGCACGTTCCCGATGAAGAAGCAGATCAAGGGAACGCCCTGGTCGCTCCAGCGGCTGGTGATGGACCGGCTGTGGGAGGACACCAAGGGCAAGGAGAAGGACGGTGACCCGGTCAAGGTCGCCGTCATCGACACCGGCGTGGACAACACCAACGTCCAGCTGAAGACCGCGGTCGACGCGTCGAGCGGCGCGAACTACCTGTCCGTGCCGAAGGACGTCTCCGGCGCCGACCGCAAGCGGGCGCAGAGCCCGACGTACGACGAGGTCGGGCACGGAACCAAGGTCGCGGGCATCATCGCGGCCCGGCCCCGTCCGGGCACCGGTTTCGTCGGCCTGGCCCCGGACGCGAAGATCATCCCGCTCAAGCAGAACAACGCCGAGGGCAAGGGCACGCCGGAGATGATGGCGCGGGCCATCCGCAAGGCGGTGGACGAGGGCGCCCGCGTCATCAACATCTCCCAGGACACCAAGGGCGCCCGCTCGCAGCAGGATTTGGAGCTGGCGATCGCCCACGCGATCGACAACAACGTGGTCGTGGTCGCCTCCGCCGGGAACGACGGCGCCGACGGCAAGTCGAAGCGCACCTACCCGGCCTCCTACCCGGGGGTCCTGGCGGTCGCCGCCTCCGACCGCAACAACGAGCGCGCGTACTTCTCGCAGAGCGGCGACTTCGTCGGGGTCGCGGCGCCGGGCGTGGAAATGGTCTCCACCGTGCCCAAGGGCGGCCAGTGCGTCGACAACGGCACCAGTTTCGCCGCCCCGTACGTGGCCGGTGTCGCCGCCCTCATCCGGGCCAAGCACCCGGACTGGAAGCAGAACGAGGTCGTCGCCCAGATCGAGCAGACCGCCGAGCGCGGCGTCAACGGACGTGACCGCTACATCGGCTGGGGCGTGATCGACCCCGTCAAGGCCCTCACCGACGACGAGCAGGCGATCCAGCGGCCCACCGTCGACAATGGTTCGGCCCAGAACATCCCGAAACCCGATCCGGGCAAGCTCATCCTGGGCGAGACCCCCCACGAGCGCAGCGTGCGCCTGGCCACGTACGCCCTGGGGGCAGGCGTGGTCGTGGTGGCCATCACGGCGGGCGGCGCGATCGTCCTCCGTGACTGGCGCCGCCGACGCGATGCGTGAGTCCCACGTTCCCCATCCGTTCCAGTCGTTCCATCCCTGTAACAACCCGACGGCCCATGGTCATGGACACGGGGACGGTGGCTAGAGTGGTGCCTTGACAACTTCGGTCCGATGTCACGGGGTGGTCGTCGAGAGGGCGCCCCGCGGCATCCGATTCATGGGGGAAGGTGTGCCATGGCGGAGAGGCTCCGCGTAGAAGGCCATGATTTCAAGACCCTGGAAAGCGCCATCGACTGGATGGAGGGTCAGCTCACCCAGCGGGTCAGCAAGCTCAACGGTGTGATCGACGACATCGAGGGGCACTGGAAGGGCATCGCGGCCGGCGCGTACAACAACCTCCAGACGGAGGTCAACAACGACGTTCGCCGGGTCAACCAGCTGCTGAGCTTCACCAAGGAGCTGGTGAAGGCGAGCCGGGATGGCTTCGACGCAGAGGAGCAGGAGCAGCTCAGGAAGATCAATAGCGTCGGGGGCGGCGAAAGCGGCATCCTGGGCTCCTTCCACGCTTCTTGATCCTTTTTGACCTGTCCGCTTCGCATCAGGAGTTAGAGCTCGATGGAAATCACATACGAAGGCGTCGTCAGCGCCTCGACCACGGTCAAGAGTGAGGCCGACCAGCTCAAGACCGACCTCGACACCATCATGAGGAAGTGCAAGGCCGTCTCCGAGTCGTGGTCCGGTGAGGCGCAGCGGGCGTTCAACGAGCGTCAGCACGAGTGGAACCAGCGCGTCAACCACCTGCACTCGACCCTCGTCGAAATCTCGAAGAGGCTGCTGGAGGCGACGGAGGGCTACAAGGCCAATGACCACCGTCAGGGCCAGCGCTTCGCGCAGGGGTAAGAGACGCAGCGCACAACCTGCGGTCGTGTCGTGGGTGCGGGACATTGCGGCCCTGGCCGCGTGTCCCGCACCCACGACTGCCGTATGCCGATACACGGAGGAGGTGTTTCATGGCTGAGTCGGTACCGGACGGGGGGAGCTCTGCTAAGTCTCCTTCGTCGCCGAAACTCGACGCTCCCAGTGAGTCCTTGCAGGAATTCAAGAAGCGCGTCGACAGGCTTCTGACAGAACTGGACAAGTCGACCGCCGCGCACGGCAAGCTGGGCGAACAAAAGGTGGCCGCCACCGCCTACGGCGAATTCGATCAGGCGAAGATGCTGGCCGAGGCGTACAACAAGGCGCACAGCCGTCTGCAACTGCTCTCCCGCACCCTGGGTGAGCAACTGGAGGCGATGGGCATCACGGTGGCCGCGGCCGACGGCGACTACCAGGAGATGGACCAGGAGCACGCGCGGCGCCTCAAGGCGATCCAGGCGCGTACCAGCAAGTACTACGAGCAGTATCAGAAGGAGCACGGTCATAAGGGTGGCGAGAAGCCCGATGACGGTGCCGAGACCGGCAACGGTAAGCAGGCCGAAGACGGCGGCATTTGATCGGGAACGGGGGATCAGGGCATGAGCGAACCGAAGATGTGCTACACCATCACGACTTTCGACGGAATGTCCTTCGAGAAGATGCTCAGCTTGGTCGCCGGTACGGATGAAGAAGAGATCATCCGTAAGGGCAACGCCCTCACGAGCGCGGGGGCTGAGCTGGACAAGATCGGCGACGAGCTCAAGAAGCGTGTCGGCAGGGTTACCTGGGACGGCGAGGGTGGCGACGCCTTCCGTGAGTGGGGCGACGACTTCGCCAAGCAGGCGCTGAAGCTGGCGAAATACGTTGGTGACGTCGGCAAGGCCATGGAGCACTCGGGCGAGGCTCTGACGCAGGTCAAGAAGGCGATACCGAAGCGTCCGGATGGCACGGGCGTTTGCTACGCGGACGCGGACAAGGAGAAGGAACGCCTCGAGACGCTGAAGGAGCTGGAGCCCGAAACCCGCTCGCAGCTGTTGAGGCTGGCGGGCAGCTACGGGACGCAGGCGGGGGCCATAGATCTCTCCGCGCAGGACGAGCCGGTCTTCAAGCCGCTGCCGAACGCGGCCATACCTGACAGCTTCATTGAAGGCGGGCAGGAGTCGTACGGCTCCTCCGGCGGCTCCGCAGGAACCGTCTCCTCGGCAGGTGGCGGGGCGCCGAGTGCCCAGCATGCTGTCCAGGACTCGACGTTCTCCCCGGGGCATGTCACCAACCCGTCCGCTCCGGGTGCCGGTGGCCATGTCACCGTTCCGGACGCAACCCACACCAACATCGACGGTGTGAAGGACCTGCCGCGCACGGATCCTGCACCGGCTCCCTCTGCGCCCCCACCCACACCCACTGGGCAGCAGGGGCCCGGCCGTGAGGTCACGGGCCTACCGGTCACTCCGCCCGTCTCCCCGTCCCCCGGGCTGGGCAGGTCCGGTCCGCCCGTGAACCCAGTCGGGCGGACGGGAGGCCCCAGGCTGGGAGGCGGCAAGGGGCTCGAGTCCATCAACGCCCGGCCCGTCACCAATCCCATGCGCGCCGACAGGGAGGTAGTCGGCGGTATGCCTCCCCGCCAGACTCCGACGAGCGGCGACGCCCGGACCGCCCGCGGCCCGGTCATCGGCGGCGAGCAGGGCCGTACCACCGGCCGCACAGGGGTCCCGACGACCACTGGTCAGGGTGTCGTGGGCGGACGACCCGTGACGGGCGTCCCGTCCCGCGGGTCGGCGTCATCGGCCCGTCCTGGCAGGATGGCGCGTTCCGCGAGCGAACTCAGGGTCAACGGGGAGTTCACCCAGGGAGGAAGCGGTCTCGTTCGGGGCGCCACCGGAGTGTCCGGTGTGCCGTCGGCGCAGAATTCGCGTCGGTCGCAGAAGCGTGACGGTGGAGAGGCCCCCGACTACCTGACCGAGGACGAGGAGACGTGGACCGGGGGAGAGCGCCGAAACGTGCCTCCCGTGATCGAGTAAGGCCCACCGCCCGCACAAGCCTCTGATGACGAGCACAGGACGAACAGGCACTATGGAACAAACGCTCATTCAGGTCCGGAGCCGGGCATCGGCAGTCCTCGCACTGCTGGCGTCCTTGCTCGTCATCATGGGGCTCGTCGCGCCCTCCGCGCTGGCGGAGAACATGCGGGAACGCCAGTGGTACCTGGACGCCATGCAGGCGGAAAGCATGTGGAAGGTCAGCTCCGGCAAAGGCGTGACTGTTGCCATGCTCGACAGCGGTGTCGATGCTTCTGTGCCGGAGCTTCGGGGGAAGGTTCTGCCGGGGAAGAATTTCGTCGAGCCTGGTGCTGACGCCCGTACCGATCCGAAGGGGCACGGCACGGCCATCTCGCTGCTCATCGCCGGAAATGGAGCCGGTGGCCAGGGCGTCAAGGGACTCGCTCCCGATGCGCGCATTCTGCCGCTCACGGTGACCGGCTCGACGAAGGAAGCCGGGAACACCACTGTTCCGGGCCTCACCAAGGCCATTCGATACGCGGCCGACAGCGATGCACAGATCATCAACATGTCCCTGGCCTTCCAGGACTACTCGCTCGAAAAGGGAGAGAGGGAACAGCTCCAGAAGGCGGTCGACTACGCGATCGGACGCGGCAAACTGCTGCTGGCCGGTTCGGGCAACGACGGAAATACGTCGAACGACGTCACCTATCCCGCGGCCAGTGACGGCGTGGTCGGAGTCAGCGCCATCGACAAGTCTTTGGCGGCGACCAAGTTCTCGAACCACGGCTCCTTCGTGGCTCTCGCGGCGCCGGGGGAGGACATCCCGACCAGTTGTATCGGGAAATCCGGGTACTGCAAAACCTGGGGCACCAGTCAGGCGACCGGCATCGCCTCCGGCGCCGCCGCCCTCATCTGGGCCAAGCACCCCAAGTGGACCGGAAACCAGGTACTTCGGGTCATGATGGAAACCGCCGGCAAGCCCGCCGACGGCAAAATCCCCAGCCGCTACCTCGGCTACGGCACGATCCGCCCGCGCTACAACGTCCTGGAGAACAAGGGTGACCCGGGCCCGGCCGATGTGAATCCCCTCGTGGCCGCCAAGAAGCCGGATTCCCCCGCCCCGTCCAAGGACGCCCCCTCCGCCGCCCCGAAGGGCGGCGCCGAGGCCGGTGCCGCCGCCGAGAGCTCCGAGGACGGCGGTAGCGCGATGCCCTGGATCCTGGGCGCGGCGGCTGCGGTGGTCGTGGTCGGCGGTGGAACCTTCGTCTTCCTCCGGCGCCGTAGCGCTCAGCGTTTCTGACTGTTCCTCAAAAGCGTCCGGTGACGAGCTGAATTCGTCATGCGCGCGTTCACCCACCCATCATCGAGGTCGCTTTCGGTATGCCCTGAACCGTGGGCGTGCTAGCGTGCACGACACGTTTGAGCCACGCGCTCTGCAAACGCCTCGTAAACGGTCAGATAGGGGGAAGCGTGACTGACGAGATCTTTCGAGGAATGCAGGAGTTCCAGCAATATGCGGAGAAACTCCAGCAGCTCATGACGGATATGCAGGATCAGGTTCCGCAGCACGCCACGGGCGAGGACGCCCAGGGTGCCGTCAGTGTGACGTTGGGGCCTGATCGGCTGCCCGAGTCCATCAAGGTCGCGTCCGACTGGCAGCGTCGGCAGCCTCCCGAGAACCTCGGCCCGGCCGTCGTCGACGCGTACGGCTCCGCCATGAGCGAGCAGATGGAGGGCTGGGCGCGCACCCTCGAGCAGTCGGGCTGGGAGGAGCGGGCCGCGGAACTCGAGGGCATGCCCGACGTTCCCGGTTCGGGAACGGGGCCTGTCGCGCCTCCGGAGGTGCCCCGGCAGGATCGGGACCCCGTCCGTCCGAGGCCCATGGAGGACGTGGTCGAGGACACCCTCTCCGGGCTCGACGCCCTGGACAGGCTGGACGTGGACTCCTTCCGGGCCCCGGAGGTCACGGGAGAGGCGGCCGCCCGCCGGGTCGTCATCGGTCTCACCGCGCACTCCCTGGTCTCCTGCGACGTGGATCCGCAGTGGGCCGCCCAGCAGTCGTCCATCCGGTTGAGCCAGGCGCTCAACGAGGCGCTGAGGCATGCCCGGGCCAAGCTGGAGGACGTCCAGAGTCCCGGCGCGGCCCAGATCGCGGACCTGAACCCACAGGGCCTCATGAACGAGTTCCTGGCCATACTCAACGACCCGCAGCGGCTGCTCTGACGTGTTCACTGGCTCGGAAAGGATCTGAAGCCCCATGGCGAAGGACCGTCTCAAGGTCATCACGGACGCCATTCGCTCCGAGGCCGGCATGTGGGACAAGCAGGCCACGGCGATCGGCGAGGTCGGCACCACGATCAAGGGCCTGCGGCCCAGTCGGCTCGAGTACGGCATGTACCAGATATTCGTCGGCGCCTATCAGGACGTCATCGATCACTTCTCGGCTCGTTGTGCCGAGGGGGAGAAGCGGATGACGGAAATCGCCGACGCCTTGGTCAAGAACGCGAAGGCGTACGACAACCACGAAGCCGACACCAAGAAGTCTGTGGAAGAAGCCTACTAGTACCGAACGGTGCTCGGGGAACGGGGAAAGCAATGGCATTCAGTCAATCGGCATTCGACGACCTCATCGAAAAGATCAACGAGAAGTTGAAGAAGGTCGGTGAGCTGCTGGACAAGATGGTCGACGGAGTCAACAGCTTCGCGGGCCACTGGTACGTTCCCGACGCTGTGGCGAAGCCGATCATCGCCGCCGCGAACAAGCTCGTCGACTTCGTCAACTGGATCCTCGAGAAGATCGGCGAATTCTTCAAGGGCGTCTTCGCCCCGGTGGTGCTCTTCCTGGACTCCCTCGACTGGCAGGACAAGAAGATCCGCGGCAAGGCGAGCACCGCGTCCTCCACCACGGCGAAGGGAAACCTCCAGGCCCCGAAGGAGTGGAAGGGCGAAGGAGCCGACGCCTATACGGGTGCCATCTGGACCCAGTCCTCCGCCGCCGGCCAGGTCAGCAGCGCCGCCGACTCGATCGCCACCAGTCTTCTCGTCGCCGCCGGAGCGGGACTCGTCTTCTACGGGGCCATCGCCGCCTTCCTGGTTCAGTTCGTCCCCGCCATGATTGCCTGCTCGGCCGCCGGAGTGACCGGTGTCGGTCTGGTCCCCGCCGCGATCGCCGCCATCGGGGAAGGCACCGCCGGATGGGTGCTTGTCACCACCGCTTCGGTCGCTCTGGTGACCGTGCTCGGCGACCAGGCGAAGACCCTCGCCGAGATGAAGGGCCAGGCCGGCGACAACAGTGCGTTCCCGAACGGCCACTGGCCCATCGGGACCGCCTGACCGGACCACTTTTGGAGTGAACCTGTGTACGGACCTCGTATCGCCGGAGTGAGCATCGCCGTACTGGCGTTGTTGTGGCTGATGATGCCGGCGCTCACGGACTGGGCGGTCGTACCGTCCAAACCGGTGGTGGTGATCCTCTGCGTGCTCGTCGTGGCCTGTCCGGCGATCGGCGAGGTGTTCACGAAACGGCAGCAGCAGCGCAACCGCCGCTGACCACAACCGCAACAGCGGTAGGGGCTCGTCGAATCATCGACGAGCCCCTACCGCTGTCCGGTCCCGCTGTGCGCCGCGCTACTCCTCCGGCAGCCACGCCGTCTGGATCAGCGACGCCCCGCCGCGCCGCGAGACGAAAACGCCCCGTCCCGGCGGCAGCGGACGCGCCTTGACCTGCCCGAGCAGCTCGCCCTCGCCGGGCGAGCCGGACAGGACGACGCCCTGCGCGCCCAGCTCCTTGAACCGCTGCATGAACGGCTCGTACGAGGAGCGCCCGGCGCCTGCCGTCGTCCGCGCGACGATGATGTTGACGCCGGCGTCCCGCGCGTACGGCAGGTTGTCCACCAGCTCGGACATCGGGTTCCCGGACGACGTGGCGACCAGGTCGTAGTCGTCCACCACGATGAAGGCCCGCGGCCCCGACCACCAACTGCGGTTGCGCAGCTGCTGCGGGGTGACGTCCGTCCCCGGGATGCGCTGGCTGATGAGGGTGTTCATGTCGGCTATGTACTTCTCGAACGCGTCCTGCGTCGTGCCGTAGCCGACCAGGTGGGACTGCGGCGCGACCTCCAGCAGGCTGCGCCGGTAGTCCCCGACGACGATGAGTCCCTCTTCCGGGGTGTACCGCTCGGTGATCTGCTTGATGAGCAGGCGCAGCAGCGCCGTCTTCCCGGACTCCGTCTCGCCGTAGACGGCGAAGAAGGGGTCGCTGTCGAAGTCGACGAAGACCGGCTCGAGGTTCATCTCGTCGATGCCGATCGAGACGCCCCGCTGCGGCTGCTCGTGCCCGCCCGGGATCTCCCGCACCGACAGCATCCGCGGCAGCATGCGCACCTGCGGTGCGTGCGGGCCGGGCCAGTTGTCGACCGTCGCCTTGACGAACTCGGAGGTCGCGTCGGCCAGGTCCTCGGCGTTTCCGGTGACGCCGTCGATGCGCGGCAGGCTGCTGAGGAAGTGCAGCTTGTCGGGGGTGAGACCACGGCCCGGGTTGCCCACCGGCACGTTCGCGGCGATCTTACGGTTCAGCTCCGAGTCCATCGGGTCGCCGAGCCGCAGCTCCAGCCGGGCGAGCAGCTGGTCCTTGAGCGCCGCTCGCATCTCCATGTAGCGGGTGACGGTGACGACCAGGTGCACACCGAGACCGAGGCCGCGGGTGGCGATGTCGGCGACGACCGGCTCGAGCATCTCGTAGTCCGTCTTGAAGGACTGCCAGCCGTCGATGACCAGGAAGATGTCGCCCCACGCCTCGCCCGGCAGCTGCCCGGCCGCGCGCATCTGCCGGTAGGTGCCGATCGAGTCGATGCTGTTGTCCCGGAAGAACTCCTCGCGCCGGTTCAGTACGCCGGTCACCTCGGCGATCGTACGGCGGATCTTTTCCGGGTCCAGCCGCGAGGCCACCCCGCCCACGTGCGGCAGCCCCTGCACCGCGACCATGCCGCCACCGCCGAAGTCCAGACCGTAGATCTGCACCTCGTGCGGGGTGTGGGTGAGCGCGAAGGCACCCATCAGCGTGCGCAGCAGGGTCGACTTGCCGGAGCGCGGGCCGCCGACGATCAGCATGTGGCCCTGCGCGCCCGAGAAGTCGTGGTAGAGGATCTCCCGGCGCTGCTCGATCGGCTTGTCCACCATGCCGAGCGGCACGCACAGACCACCGCTGCGGGCGTAGCCGCTCGCGTGCAGCCCGCGCTCGGTGGAGACCGCCAGCTGGGGCACCAGCTGGTCCAGCGGCGACGCCTCGGTCAGCGGCGGCAGCCACACCTGGTGCGCCGCCGGGCCTCGTCCCTCCAGACCGCGCACGATGACGTCCAGCACGGTGTCGGCGAGCGCGTCGTCGACGCGGTTGCTCTCCGGGGTGTACGTGTAGTCCGGCTCCGGCTCGGCGAACCGGACCGGCACCGGGGAGGCGGTGAACAGCACCGGCCGGCGGTCGGTCGGCAGCGGTCCGCTGCCCGTGATGGTGGTCGTCGTGGACCGGTAGACCCCGGACACGTAGGCCGCCTTGAAGCGGACCATCTCCTCGGTGCCGAACTTGAGGTAGCCGGAGCCGGGCACGGACGGCAGGTGGTACGCGTCCGGCACACCCAGGGCCGTACGGGACTCCGCCGCGGAGAACGTCCGCAGACCGATGCGGTACGACAGGTACGTGTCCAGACCGCGCAGCCGCCCCTCCTCCAGGCGCTGCGAGGCCAGCAGCAGGTGCACACCCAGGGACCGGCCGATGCGGCCGATCTGGATGAACATGTCGATGAAGTCGGGCTTCGCCGTC
The DNA here is from genome assembly GCF_003721215.1 of Streptomyces botrytidirepellens. NCBI lineage: Bacteria > Bacillati > Actinomycetota > Actinomycetes > Kitasatosporales > Streptomycetaceae > Streptomyces > Streptomyces botrytidirepellens. The sequence continues at coordinate 20,456 of NZ_RIBZ01000115.1, read as the reverse complement.
AGCAGCTCGCTGAACTCGTCGATGACCAGCACGAGCGAGGCCAGCGGCTCCAGCGGACTGCCCGCGGCGCGCGCCTTCTCGTAGTCGTGCATGTTGGCGTAGTTGCCCGCGGAGCGCAGCAGCTCCTGGCGGCGCTGGAGCTCACCGGTGATCGAGTCGCGCATGCGGTCGACCAGCGTCAGATCGTCCGCGAGGTTGGTGATGACCGCCGCGACGTGCGGCAGTTCCGCCATGCCGGAGAAGGTCGCGCCGCCCTTGAAGTCGGCGAGCACGAAGTTGAGCGTCTCGGAGGAGTGGGTGACCGCCAGGCCCAGCACCAGCGTCCGCAGCAGCTCCGACTTGCCGGAACCGGTGGCGCCCACGCACAGCCCGTGCGGGCCCATGCCCTCCTGGGCCGCCTCCTTGAGGTCCAGCATGACCGGGGCGCCGCTCTCGCCGACGCCGATCGGCACCCGGAGCCGCTCCGCCGTCGAGCGGGGCCGCCAGGTGACCGCGGTGTCGACGGCCGCCGCGTCGCCGAGCCCGAGCAGATCGGTGAACTCCAGGTTGGTCAGCAGTGGTTCGTCGTCCCCGCCGCCGCTGGACACCCGCATCGGGGAGAGCTGTCGGCTCAGCGCCTCGGCCGCGGGCAGCGGCAGCGCGTCCGGCACGCCCTCGTACACCGCCGACGCCGACTCCACCTGAAGCAGCCCCGGTCGCACGATCAGCGACAGGCCGCCGCGCAGCTCGTCCAGCTCGCCCCGGACGACCTCCAGCACGGTGACGCCCTGGAGGCCCTCCTGGGCGGCCAGCATCGAGTCGGGCGGTACGAAACCGCCGTCCAGGATGACCACCACATGCGGCTGGTCCAGCAGCGGCTGTCCGTCCCGGTTGAACCGCGAGCGGCCCTCCAGGTGGCTCTTCAGCAGGTCCTCGACCTCGGCGAGGTTGTCGCCGAACAGCCGCTTGGTGCCCGCTCCGTCCACCGTCCCCGGCACCTGCGTATGCGGCAGCCACTTGACCCAGTCCCACTCGTCCGTGGCGCCCGAAGCGGCCACCACGGCGATCACCAGGTCCTCCGGCGAGTGCAGCGCGACCAGGCTCGCCACCAGCGACCGCGCGGTGCCCAGGGTCGTCTCGGGCTCCCCGGAGACCGTCATGTGGTAGAAGGCGCGCAGGCTGACCGCCATCGGCATGCCGTCGAGCGTCTGGTGGGCCGCTATGAACTGCTGCATCGCGCCCGCCGACAGCGGCTCCAGCTCCTCCACCGGGGCCGTCTCCGGCGCCACCAGCGGCGTCCACAGCTCCTGCGGGCCGAGCCCGATCCGTACCTGGACGAAGTCGTCGTCGGTGATGCGCCGCTCCCACAGCCGGCTGCCCTCCGCCACGAGCGACCAGAGCTGCTCGGGGGAGGGGTGCAGATAGAACTGCGCGTCCCGCTGCTTGCGCGCGGTGCGCTGCACCTGGCGCCGCGTCTTGGTCAGGTACTTGAGGTAGTCGCGGCGGCCCTCCACGGCCTCGCCCTGCGCCCCCTTGCGGTACCGGATGAGCTGAGCGATGGCCATGGCGACCGTCGACAGCAGCATCATCACGCCCATGATCTTCATGAACGGTGCGGAATTCGGCATGAAGAAGAAGACCACCGACGAGCCCATGCCCAGCATCGGCAGCAATTGCATCGCCATGCCCTCCTGATCGCCGCGAGGCAATTCAGGAGGTGATTCGAGCCGGAGCTCATCCGCGGACATCCCGGGCGGAGTCACCCGAGGCGGGCGTTTCACGATGATGTGGCTCATCGGCCTATCTATCCCCCGATGCGGGCTGAACGATTGACGACCGGTCGAGGCCGGCACCCACGCTTCAGGGCGCGTCCTGGTGGCGCCTGCCCGGCAATGTGCTGATCCTACGTGTACGGACGACAAACAGCGCCGGGTAGGGTGACGTTCCGCACGCGCAGCCACAATCGCGTCCGCGAAAGAAGCGGAGACACGGGGAATGAGAGGGTTCCGCAGGTGAGTTCGACCACAGCGACCGGTTTCTGCCGAGTGACGGTCGTCGCACCCGACAGCCGCATAGATGTCGCTTTGCCTGACGACATTGCCCTTGCCGACCTGTATCCGGAAATACTCCGACTGACCGGCCAGACACAGCCCGCCGGCGCACCCGTCGGCTACCACTTCGTACGCCGCGACGGCACCGTCCTGGACGGCGCCCGCTCCCTCGCGGCCCAGCGCGTACTCGACGGCGACGTGCTGTCCATGCGCCCCTTCGCCCAATCCCTGCCGCCCGTCGTGCGCGACGACGTCTCCGACGCCATCGCCTCCGCGGTCTCCGGCGACCGCACCCTGTGGAACGCCGACTACCTGCGCGTCAGCGGCCTCTTCGGAGGGGCGCTGCTGCTGGTCTTCATGGGCTTCGTGCTCTGGTTCGCCGACCCGGTGCGGCACGACATGCACAGCCTGCCCGGCATCATCGCCGGCGCCGTCGGCCTGCTGCTCGCCGTCTTCGCGGGGGTCCGGGCCCGGGTGTACGACGACCGGGGCTCCGCCATCGCCCTCGGCCTCGCCGCGCTCCCGCACGTCATGATCGGTGGATCCGGGGTGCTCGCCCTCGACCGCGGCGAGGGCATCGGGCGGCTGCAATTCCTGCTCGGCTGCGTCGCCGTACTGGTCGTATCGGTCGCCCTGGTCGCCGCCATGCCGTCCGGTGACGCCCCCTTCGTCGCCGCGGTCGTCCTCTCGGCCTTCGGTACGGTGGCCACCTTCTGCCAGATCCTCGCCGAGATCGACGCCTCGGGCACCGCGGCCGTCTGCGCGGCCGTCGCCATCGCCACCATCGCCTTCCTGCCCGGCCTGTCCGCACGCGCCGCCCGGCTGCCCATCGGCTACGTCGCCCCCCGCGACTCCGCGCGCAACGACTACGGCGGCGGCGCCGACCCGGACACCACCACGGCCGCCTCCACCCCGATCGACAGCGAGCGCATCGCGACCCAGGTCCGGCGCGGCCACGAACTGCTGCTCGGCCTCGTCGGCGGCTGCGCGGCGGTCGTCGTCGGCTCCGCCGCGGTGCTCGGCTTCTCCGACAACGCCTGGGCCCAGGTCCTCGCCCTCGCCGCCGGTGTCGCCATGCTGCTGCGCGCCCGGCTCTTCCGCTACACCTGGCAGGTCGCCTGCGTCCTGGTGTCCGGCATCGTGTCGCTGGCCCTGCTCGTCCTGGGCCTCGCGCTCAACCCGCCGACGAGCGCCGTGGTCGACCTGCTCAGCGGCGACAGCGGCCCGCTCGACATCCGCACGGTCTGGCTGACCGCGTCCGTCGCCTTCGGCTCCCTGCTGCTCATCGCCATCGCGCTGATCGTGCCGAAGAAGAGCGTGACGCCCTTCTGGGGGCGCTTCGGCGACCTGGTGGAAGGCGCCATGCTGCTGGCCGTCACACCGCTCGCACTGGCCGTCCTGGATGTCTACGCCACGGCGCGGGGCTTGGTCAGCAAGTAGCGTTCCCAGGAGCACGACCCATGACGCAGTACCTCTGGCTGCGGGGTCCGGACTCGCCGGGTATGGGGGAGCGGCCGCGGGATGGCAGCGTCGTCCCGCACATCAGGAGCCGCCCCGACGACAGCACCTGGCCCGTCCGGACCCTGGCCCACCCCGAGCGCATCCCCCTGCCCGGCGAGACACCCGGGCCGGGCGCGCCGGGCCACGCGACGGGCTGGAAGCCCATCGCGCCCCTCACCCTGTGGGCCGACGCGCACCGGCAGCACGTCTACGCCCATGTCGTACCCGAGCACGTGGACAAGCACGGCGGAGCCACCTTCACCGTGTACGGCTCCGCCGGTGACCCCCTGGCCTCCATCACCGCCGAACCGCCCCTGCGCGGCCGGGGCTTGCGGGCCTGCGTCACCGTGCGGCAGACCGACGGCCCCGAAGTCGTGGGGTTCCAGGGGCGGATCCTGTCGTGGTGGGGGTGGTGGCTGCTCGCCCCGGTCCACATCCCCCTCCGGATCGCCCTCACCATCCTTCTCGAGGAGTACCTCCCGATGCCCCATCCGACCCGGACCCGATGGCGGGTCGGCGGCAAGGGCAGGACCGTGCTGGAGTGGCGCAGAGTCGGCCGCAAGAACGAGACCGTCGAGCACTCGGGTCGCTTCGACCGATGGCTTCACGTGGCAGCGGAATGGTTCGATCCGCGCGTGGCCGCCGCCCTGCTGGCCCTGCACCGGGGGTGCCACAGGGGCACCTGGGCAGGGACATAACAATCCGGAGCACCGCGTCCAGCATGCCGCCCTATGCCCGGAAATCGCCGGATGCATGCTCACCACAACGTAGTTGGGAGCTGCACGCTCCGCGACTACAGTGGTGCCGATCGCCGTATACGCCGTAGGGGGGAAGACGATGAGCGAGGGGCGTCAGGTCTCGGCGACCGACGCGAGCGCGAGCCGAGTGCGCACGGGGAGCGGCGAAAGCGGCCGGAACGGCAAGCGCGCGGACCTCAAGGTCGAGGCCGAGACCCTGGCGAGCTTCAAGAGCAGGATCGACAAGATCTTGCTGGACCTCGAAGAATCGCCGGCGGCCCGCAGCAAGATCAGCGACCAGACGGTCGCGCACGCCGCCTTCGGCGCGGAATTCACCGCGGCGGCCGACCTGGCCGGCGCCTACGAGAAGCTACACGCCCGCCTGGAGAAGTTCTCCAGGACCCTGGGCGACCAGCTCGAAGCCCTGGGCATCGCCGTCCAGATCTCGGACCGCGGCTACGACAGCGTCGACGCCGAACAGGCCGCCCGCCTCCGCGCCATCCAGAAGCGCACCGCCGAGTACTACGGCGCGAACGCGGACGACCGGCCCGGCACGGGCCACGACAAGAACACACCGAAGCCCGGCAAGGGCAAGTCCGGCACCGCCGACTCGGACTTCAGCTAGGGGGGAACCATGGCGAACGGAGAGTTCGACGGCCTGTCGGTGGACAACCTACGGGCCATGCTGGCCGGCGCCGACGCCGACAAACTGACCGCCGCCGGCACGGCCCTGGGCGACGCGGGCCCGAAGATCCTCGACATCGGCTCCGATCTGCGCCACCACGTCTCCCGCGTCGAATGGACCGGCGAAGGCGGCTCCGCCTTCCGCGAATGGGCCCACGACTTCGCCCTCGAAGTCATGCGCTTCGGCCAGTTCACCACCACCGTCGGCAAACACGTCGCCCAAGCCGGCCAGACCCTCTCCGAAACCAAGTCCGCCCTGCCCGCCTCCAGGGACCCCCGAGCAGCCCACGAGGACCCCGCGGCCCAGAAGGCCGCCAGCCAGGAGGCCGAAGAGGCCCGCCACCAGTTGGAGCGCCTCTCCTCGGCCTACCGGGCGGCGCAGCAGACGATGGAGGCGGAGCGGGAGCCGCAGTTCAGGGTGCTGCCGGGGCTGGACGGCATCGACGGCGCCTACGCTCAGGACACGGCTACCGGGGGCGCGAACACCGGTGACGGTGGTCGTTCACCCTTGAGGCCGTCGAGCCCGACGGACGGTGGGTCGGTAGACGTCGCACAGCGGCCGGAGCCAGCACCGGCCGATCGTGAGTCGACAAGGACAGGCATCGATTCCGTCACTACTGATCCGAAACGGGAAGTGAACGCGCTTGGAGAGAGGGGGACGCCAATTGCCGATCCCCCCAGGGGCACCAGCCCTGAAGTGGTGCCCACGACCGCAGGTGTGCCCGCACCGTCGACCTCTCCACCGTCTCCGCGTGGAGGGGGCCGCGGGTTGGATCGCCCCCCACTGATGGGCCGATCCGGCGGTGGCGCTCAAGAAATCCCGGCCCGTCCGGTATCTCCTCGTCGTTCGACGGGGGGTGACCTCATCAGTGGTCAGCCACGTTCCACAGGCAACCCTTCCAGGACGCGACTCCCGCGGGGAATGGTGGTGGGAGAAGACCACCCGCCGATGTCGCGGGGGCCCATGACCGGGAGTACCCCTCCGCCTGGCGTGGGTGGGTCCGTTGAAGGAAGGCCCGCCGGACGGCGGTTGGCCTCGGAGTCGGGTGGACAGGTCAGTGGACCACGCACACCAGCCTCGAACAGTGGCATCAACCCCCGTGGTGCCGCGATCGGTGAGCAGCGTGGCGCTACTGGACGAGGGCCCCTACCCGGGGTCCTCCGCCCGAGGAGATCAGAATCCTCCGACGGTGCTTCGGGCGAGATAGCCGCAGGACGCAGACTCGCGTCGGAATCGGGAGGATCAGTTGCTGATCCCCAGACGTCCTCGCGAAGGCGGCCCGCATTCACTCATGGCGGTACGGGACTCGTGCGATCTGGAGACGACGCGGGGCTCACAGACCCGGAGGCCAGGGCCGGCTACCACAACCGTCGCCGAAACGAGGACGAACCTGGGGATGCAAGCGGGGATGACGGCTCCTGGACCCTTGGACGACGAGACACCATGCCTCCCGTCCTTGAGTAACCCGTATAGCAATTGAGGGATCGGGAGATTCTGTAGAGATGTCAATATCGTCCAGCAACAGTCACCGGCGTTTGGCTCGAGGGTGGGCGCTACTTGGTGCCGTGACCGTCAGTCTGGGATGTCTCACATCTCCGGTAGCGGCCCAAGATGTGCGCTCGCGCCAGTGGTACCTGGATGCCATGAAGGCCGAAGACCTATGGCGGACCAGTACCGGAAAAGGGGTAACTGTCGCCGTCATAGATAACAAGGTTGACGACTCGACCCCTGAGTTGCGTGGTCAGGTCTTGGCGGGGAAAGATTTCACCGAGACACAGGACTCACGTGTTCGCAGTAGCAGTCATGGCACCCAGATGGCTGCGCTCATTTCAGGATCGGGTCGATCGGGCGGAATCAAGGGAGTGGCTCCCGATGCCAAGATCCTTCCCTTGAAGACAAGCGGACTGGACGATCATTCCGTTGATGACCCCACAGACAAGTGGGTCAAAGCCATCAGGTACGCCGTGAGCAAGGGCGCCCGGATCATCAATATGTCCGTACGCGCTGTCGGTCTGCTGGATGGTTCCGAGGAGAAGCTGCAACAGGCCATTGACGAAGCGAACGCAAAGGGCGCTCTCGTCTTCGCCGGCATGGGGAATGATGGCGACATCGGTGATGGAGCTGGATACCCTGCGCTACTCAAGGGCGTAGTAGCGGTATCTGCTGTGGATAAGAGCGGCACCGCTGCAAAATTTTCGACACACGGCGCCCAAACGGCTCTGGCAGCACCCGGTGCGGAGATTCCCGGACGTTGTCCGACAAGTGGCAGCTGGTGTCAGGGGCAGGGAACCAGCCAAGCCACCGCCATTACCTCAGGATCGGCCGCCCTCATCTGGTCCGCCCACCCCAAGTGGACCGCGAACCAGGTCCTGCGCGTGATGATGCAAACGGCAAGCAAGCCCAAGGGCGAGGTCCCCAGCGAGTACATCGGCTACGGCATCATCCGTCCCGCCCAGGTCCTGCTCGACGGAAAGGGAGACCCGGGCCCGGCGGACGTCAATCCGCTGTTCCCCAAGTACCAGCCCGGGAAGGCGTCCTCCGCGTCGCCGTCTTCACCCGCGAAGGGTGACGCCCCGTCGGGTGCTGCGGACGCAGACAGCAAGACCCCTGCGTCCTCCGCAGCGGGTGGCGACGACGGGAGCGACTACACGCTCGTCTACACCGGAATCGGCGTCGCCGCAGCCCTGGTCATCGGAGGAGGGGCGTATGCGCTCATTCGCTGGCGTAGGCGGGCCTGAGAGGGCGAGGCGTTATGAACTATGTCGGCCTGGATAACGTGGTGTCATGACCAAGTACGACCCTCCAGTGTACGAAACATACCTCACCCGTACTCCCCTCCAACTCCTGCTTGGAGTGGGCTGGAAGCGCATCGTGATGCTCCGGGTCGACCAAGATGGCGTGACTCTTGGTGGTACTCCCAAACAAACGGCTCTCGTGCCGTGGCAGGACATCACTTCTGTAGTGCTATGGCGAAGGTATCTGCGGGATGTCACCACACTTGGTAAGACTCACTCGCTCGTGCCCACGGACGACTGGACAGACTTCGTTGGCCTTCGTCGTCGCCCTGGTGCGCCGCCTCTGCCTGGACCGAATAGCAAGTTGAGCGCCGAGCAGACGGCAAAGCTCGCCCGGCACATCGATCACGATCTCTTTCTTGCCAGCCGTGCGATCCGACTCTGGAAACTTGATTCGGAACGTCTTCAGGCTGCCGTAGCGGCCTTTTCTCCTCTTGTGCCCGTGCAGGATGAGCGACACGCACGGTAGCAGCTTGGGGCGTGATCATTCGGCATCCAAGTTTGCCAGTTACCGGAAATAGTGAAAGCAGAAGGTACTCGGAAGTCACTGTCGCTGCCCGATGCCTTCGACATGGACTCGGAAAATGCCGTGGATGGAGCGGCGCGAGGGAAAGGAGACACAGGTGGTGGGCGACCATGGTGAACTGAAGGTCACCAAGGAGGCCGAGGAGCGCATCACCAGAAGTCTGCGGTCAGCGTTGCACGGTCTGGACGGAGCCGGAAAGGGCAAGGGTTCCGCGCAGAACGGCATCCTGAGCACCATGAGCCTGTCGGCAACCGAGGCCAGTGGCGAGGGACTTTCCAGTACTTTCTCGGATTTCTGTGAGTTTTGGCAGTTGGGCATCAACATGCTGGAGCAGACTGCCAACTCACTGGGAACTCAGCTGAGTCAGGCCGCCGGTGCCCTGTGGGAGGAAGACCGGAGCCGGGCGGGCGCGCTGAGGGCCGGCCTCGGCAATGCCGCCGTGGGCACCGCGGTGGGCCCAGGCGGGGCAGGCGTCAGTGGCATTCTCGGGAACTTCGGTGGCCCTTCCGGCTCCGGCGCGTCCGACTACCGCGCGCAGCCCTATCCGCAGACTGGACCGCAATCGTCGCTTTGGGACTACGTCGGTACCGGCGGGAATGGGCCCGGGCGGCATACGACCCCTGGCGATGCTGAGGGGAGCGGGCGCTGATGCCGACCAGCGGCCACACCTCGACCGTTGTGGATCCCGCTGCGAGGAACGCGGGTCTGGCCGGCGCCTGGGTTGAGAAGCATGTGGGCTGGGGTCCGGGCGAACTGGAGCTGGGCCAAACCGAGGAGCCCAAAGAGCTGATCCACGGCGATGCGTCCAAGCTCCGGTCGAACGCCGCGCAGCTGAGGGGTCTGGCCAAGGGTCTTGAGTCGGTCGGTGAGGGGATACGGAGGCTGAACTCCCATGAGATCAAGGGAGAGACAGCAGACGCCTTCCGCAAGCGAGTGTCCACTGAGCCGAAGAAGTGGTTCCAGATCGCGCACGCGTGTCATCGAGCGAGCGGGGCGCTGACGGACGTCGCTCACACCGTGGAATGGGCTCAGCGCCAGGCTCGGGAGGCGATCGATACCTTTGCGCGGGGCAAGCGAGCCTCGGACAGGGCCCGCGAGGCGCACAACGACAAGGTCAAAGCCCATAGCAAGGCTGTTGACGCCTATAACAGCAAGTCTGCCGTCGACGACACGGAGTGCGCGGCTCCTCCCAAAGCTCCGGGCGCATTCCACGACCCGGGCGCTGCGGACATGGAAACGGCTCGAGAGATCCTGGCCGAGGCTCGCCGCCAGCGCGACACGGCACACGACAGGGCCCAGAGTGCGGTCAAGGGAACATATGACGAAGACCGGGCCGGGGCGCCCAGGGCCGGAACGACCGAGCTGAATTTCTTGGAAAAGATACAGAACAGCGAGCAGTATAAGAAGTACACGGAATTTAAAGAGGGCTATAACAAAATCAAGAAGCTCTCAAAGATTCGGGGGTCTATCAGCGCCACCATGGCCCTTTGGCAGCAGTGGACGAAGGGCGGCAAAGCCGCCGAGGAGTGGCTGGAGAAGATGGGGAAGGGCCCGGCCTGGCTCTCAGATGCTGCGGCCGGTGACGGAAGGCTTGCGGGTCTCGCCGCCCGCGGGGTCGGTGCGGCTGAGACCATTGGGAAGATCAGCAAGGCCATGATGCCCTTGGCCATCGTCGGCGGGCTCAAACAAGCGATAAGCCCAGACCATGGCGGAGGCCGTGGTGTGGCAGACCGAATTGCCGGGGGCGCACAGGCGTTGGGCGGGGGAGCCGTGCTTTCAGAAACCGCTTTGGGCGGCGGTCTCCTCGCTTCGGAGGCTGTTGCTGCCAGCATCCCGGTCGCTGGCTGGGCAGTGGTGGGTGCCACAGGCGCGTATTTCGCGGGCAGCTATATCTACGACAAGTGGGGCGACGACATCGCCGCAGGTGCCAAAACCGCCTGGAACGCCACGTCAGATGCCGTGGGGAGCGCGGTGGACAACACGGTGGACACGACGGTCAACGCTGCCCTCCACCCCTCGCACGCGGTGAAGACCGCGGAGCACGTCGTGGACGGCACGGTCGACTCGGTCAAGAAACTGAAGTTCTGGTGAGCAAGAAAGAGGTTGTTCCCGTGCCACAGACCCACGAAGGTGGCGCAACGCTCGAGGAGATACGCCGGGACCTCGGCAAGGCCCTTGCCGAGGAGGGGTCTCGGCCGTTGCTCCGGTTGACCGACGAAGAGCTCGCTGTGCTGAGTCCGGCGACGGAGGGCGGAAGCACGATCGTTGCCGCTCCCCATCTGGAGGGGATGCCCGCGCAGGAGCGGGACTGGGTGCTCGCGACCGCGCTGCGGTCGCTGGTGTCGAGGGACTTGGTGGAGATCGCCAACACCGCTGAACTCGACGCGGCCCTGCGCCAGGAGAACCGGTCCGCCGACGTCGAGATGGACATGCGTTTCTCTCCGGACCTGGAGTTGGCGCTGACGCTGCGCAGGACTGCGGAGCGCGTCCTGGCGGTGGAACGGACGACGTCCGAGGGTACTTCTTATGCCTATGTCTTCATCCACGGCACCGACGTGCTGCTGATCGAGGACGTCACCGGCGGCGGTATGCATGCGTTCACTCTGGTGGCCACGGTGCCTGAGGCGGCAGAATCCATCCGTCGGCTGGTCGACCCGCACGAGTCGGCCGGACACGACGGCCCCACCCAGGAGCTGGATCCCGAGGCTCTCGAACGGGACTCGATGGCTCCCCCGATGAAGGACGTCATCGACAATGCCCTTGTGGTCGGCCAACTGGTGCTGCTCGCCGATACCCCCGGACCACTGCTCATGACGTACGCCACCGCGGAGGAGCTGTGGACGGTGAACGTCGACGCGCCGCACGCTCCCTCGGGCATCACGGCGCGGAGCGTGGGGGAGCAGACGCTCGTCGACAGCGTTTCTCGCCTGCTGGCGCCGACTGCTGTGGCGATGTAGCGGGGTTGGGTGAGCCGGGGCGTGGGGACAGCGCCCTCGGCCGCCTCAACGGGCCGCGACCGTGACTGTCTCCGGGGCGGGGTACGTGATTTTGTTCTGGCAGGACAGACGACCTTCCAGGTCGGTGAACCTCTGCGCGGATTTGGTGAGGATGCTGACCTCGGAGCGGTTGGAGAGGCCGACGTTGTCGGTGAGCGTCACCTGGAAGGCGAGCATCTTCTTGTCCTTGGACTTCTGGGCCAGGTCGGGGCGTTGGCAGTCGACCAGGAGCTCGGCGCGCTTTCCGTTGCCGGTTTTGCGTACGCTGTAGGACGTTGTCTTGCCGCTCTTCCTTTCGGTCGCAGGGAAGGAGTTGGGGCCCCAGTTCACCGTAATGTTGAACAATTTCTTCTTGGCTGATTCGTCAAGGATTGCGCATGGTTGTCCACCGAACGGCTTGAAGGTTTTCATGTGCTTGTTCATGTCGATGCTGATCGGGATGGTTAAGTCGCTCCCAGTGCGGGGTTCGGTGACTTGCCGCAGGTCGTGATCATGCTTCGCCTCGATCACGGATTCCTTGTCAAAGGTGCCCCGGCAGGTCCTCTCGCTGAAGGTATTAAGGTATGGGTTCTTGGTTTGTTGTTCTTGGTTCTGTTGCGGGCCGTCATCTCCTCCACCGCAGGCGGTGATGGTTAAGGCCAGCAGGCACGTCAGTGGAATGACGGTGCGAAGAGGCCTCGCGAGGGAATGTGGTGGGATCGCAATCATCCTTCGGTCTTCTGTCATGTTCCGCTGCCGGTGAGCCTGCTATTGCCTGCGCCGCGATCGTAGCCATTCTTTATGGATTCGTCGGCTCGGGCGTACCACGATGAGTTGTCGACGTCCGGATGGACTGCGACGTATGAATCGAAAGTCATCGCTGATCTGCGTTGGCCCTTCTCGATGAATTCCTTCTTGAGGTCGCTCGCATCCCTGTCGATCTTTGTGTCAAGTTCTTCTTGACGTCGCTCCATTTCTCTGTCGATCTCGATTCCTTTGTGTGTTTCCATGGCTCCGCCTATGCCTTCGATAAATGGGGTGACGAAGGGGGCGTGCCTCGCCGTCTCAAGAGGCATGGTGATGAGACTTGTGGCGCTACTGATTCCTTGGCTGACGCCGTACTTCTTCCACTCTGCCGCCTCGGATAGCTTTCTTGCCTGCTCGGCTTTGCTGTCCTCGGCGCTCGATGTGATGGCATCGGCCCGTGCTTCATCGAGGATTCCCTGAGTCTCGGCGGCGGTTCCAAAGATGGCGATAAGGGAATCGTCTGCCTGAGGATGGGCCTTGACGGCGCTGGCGGTGAACTCTTGTTGCGCGACCGAGAGGATCTTGTAGCTGTCGTCGTCGCGGCCCACTGCGGAAAGGAAGTCCTTGGCGCTCTCGTGTGTGACAAAGATGTCATCTCCACCGATGCTGCCGAAGGCGGCGTTTCGAATCTGGTCGCCCGAATTCTTATCACCGTAGTTCGCCGTTGCCCAGTCCAGGTTATCCATATACCCCGCGCCCATCCTGGCAAGGCTGTCGCTGAGCCCTGGTTTGTCCGCAACCAGTCCGGAATTCTCGGCGACCATGACAACTGCCTGAGTCATCACGTTGGCGCTTTCGGGTGTCCTGTGCAGTCCCAGTTCGGGCTGGTCGTACGGATGGCCGAGGGTGGCGGCCTCGAGGGCGTGTCCCAATTCGTCGTACCCGTACCCTCGGTCGTTGGCGGCGAGAAGGTTGCCGTTAGGCCAATTCCGGTCCTGTAGGAGATACTTGAGATCGGGGTCAGGATCCCCAGAAAGACTCTTGTTATAGCCTTCGCGATAAAAGAGCGCCTGCGCCGCCTCCGGATTGCGCCCCAGCGCCTCCATGTACCCCGCCATGGGATCCATGCCCTGGTCGCTTCCCTTGCCGAAATTGAGGTAGGCCGCATACCCGCTGGGGCTCCACAGGCCCTTGAGGTCGTCCTTGTGCTTACGGTCGAACTCGATCAAGCCTCCCGTGCGGCCGTCCTTCTCGTGGCTGCGCGGGTCCTTGTAGCCCTTGCCGTAGTCCAGCAGGAAGTTCTTGTCGTACTCTCCGTGCCGCAGCAGGCTGCTCATGACCTGAAAGCCGTACGGGCCCTTGCCGAACGGGCCGCCGTCGGAGTGGGTGTTGTCGAGGCGCTGGGGGCCGAGTCTGATGACGTCGCGCTTCCACTGCTCGATCGCTCTGCTGTGGGAGTGGGAAGCCGTGGCCAGGGTGAAGCCCAGGGACCTTTGTAACTTCTCCAGTGCTTTCGTTCGGTCGCCGCCCCTCTGGGTTTCATCGGCGGCGTGTTCCCAGAACTGGAGTGTGCCCTTCGCGCCGAGTTGGGTGGCGAACTTCTCCGAGAAGAGAGGGTCCCCTTCGTGTCGCGAGAGGATCGAGTTGACCTGCTGGAACTGGGCCGTGGACAGGTCCGCTTTCGACTGTGCCAGCTCGGTGACGGTCTTGAGGTCTCGGAACGCATGCTCGCGGCCCCGCTTGGCGCCCTTGAGGCTGTTGAAGCCGTCGCCCGTGAACCCCTTGCCCCGACCGTTGAAATCCTGGGCGAGGGCCCATTGGAGGATCTCGTCGGCTGTGGTGGCGTCCGAGAGTACCTGCATGATCTGTTCGTTGTAGCCGTATACCGTTTCGGAGTACCTCTTGGCTTGCAGGCCCTGCGCCTGCACGGAGAGGTCGTCGAGGTTCGTGGGCTTGTAGGACACCTGGCCCTGTTCGTCGATCGCGAGATTCTTGTCCGCTTCGATGTCGTCCCGGTAGTCCTTGAGTTTCTTTTGGGCGCTCTTGAAGCTGGTGTGGGCGTCGCTGAGAAGGCCGTGCATATCCCTGGCCTCAAGGGCGGCCTGTTCTATCTGCTTCGCGACCGCCTTGATCTTGTCGGCGGCTGCCTCTGCTGCCTTGCCCTCCCAGTCGGAGTTGGCAATGGGGGAGCCGACCTGCTTGGAGAAGGTGGTGCTGACCTGGAGGAAGTGTTCCGGCAACCCGCGCCACTTGTCGACGGCATCGGAGAGCGGCTGTAGGTTCACCGTGAGGAGGTCGTGGTAGGAGACCATTGCCCGTCTTACGCTCCATGCCCTTATGTCGATGTGGGGTAGTGCCTCGGAAGGTGCTATCTGGCGACGCGCTTGTTCCCGTCGTGGTCCCGGAACGCGTCGGCCGTGTCCTTGTTGCCGATCTGGAAGTCCGCTGCGGCGTTTCGCAGGGCGCCGGCGACGCCGTGTTCGAGCAGACCTTGGACATGGCGCATCTGGGCCCGCCAGCGATCCTCGAACGTGTCGAAGGCCGCGGCGCAGTCGAACCCCTTGAGGCTGCCCTTGACCTGGCCTGTCTCCTTCATGGCCTGGTTGTCGGCCTTCGCGAAGCTCCTGCGCGTGCCGTCGGCCTTGTCGGCCATGTCACGGAGCACCTTCGAGGTGACCTTGAGCTTCTCCTTGGGAGAAGCGGCGCCGCCGTCGTGGAAGGTGTTGATCTGCATGCGGGTCGCCTGGCGCTCGGCCGCTTGTGTGCGGAGCGCTGCCCACTGCTCGTCGAACGACACGGTCCCCCCTGGTGGCGCGTCAACTTCCGGTGATGACAGGCGTCAATGGCCGTTAAAGTAGCGCGTTCCGTACTCGCGTCGCACGGTCGATTCAGGAACTATTCGGTCTCCAACCGCGCGGGCAGCCAGCCCAGTTGGATCAGCGGCGTGCCGCCCTTGCGGGTGATCAGGGTGGCGCGGCCCGGGGGGAGTCGGCGGGGGCGGATGCCTCCGAGGAGGTCGCCTTCACCCGGGTCGCCCGAGAGGATGACGCCCTGGGCGCCCAGTTCCTTGACGCGCTGGAGGAAGGGCTCGAACGAGGTGCGCGAGGCGCCGGCCGTGCTGCGGGCGATGATGAGGTGGACGCCGACGTCGCGGGCGAAGGGGAGAGCGCTCAGGAGGTGCTCCAGGGGGTTTCCGGCACTCGTGGCGACCAGTTCGTAGTCGTCGATGATGACGAAGAACCGCGGCCCGCTCCACCAGTCGCGGGCGCGGAGCTGTCGTGGGGTGACGTCGGGACCCGGGGCCCGGTGTTGCATCAGGGCGCTGAGCGCGTCCATGTGCATCTCGAGGGCGGGGGCGGCCGGGGCGTACTCCAGGAGGTGGGATTCCGGGACGGCCTCCAGGAGGGTGCGGCGGTAGTCGCCGACGACGATCCTCGCCTCGTCGGGGGTGTAGCGCTCGCTGATCTGCCGGGCCAGGAGGCGCAGCAGGGAGGTCTTGCCCGACTCGCTTTCGCCGAAGATCAGGAAGAAGGGGGCGGCGTCGAAGTCGATGAAGACCGGGGCGAGGCCGTCCTCGTCGATGCCGATCGGCAGACCGAGGTGCGGGTGGTCGAGGGGCCTCGGCAGCTGGTCGGCGGGGAGTTCGCGGGGGAGGACGCGGACCTCGGGGGCGGCGGGGCCTGGCCAGTGGGTGCTGACCGCGCGGACCAGGGCGGAGGTTGCGGCGGCCGCTGCCCCGGTGGCGGCCGCTGCCCCGGTGGCGGCCGCTGCCCCGGCGGTGGCCGCCACCCCGGCGGAAGTCGCTCCTCCGGCAGAGGGAGCTCCCCCGGCAGCAGCCCATTGCCCGGCGGCAGCCGATTCCCCAACGGTAGCCGTGTCGGTTCCGGCGGCCACCGGGTCGGTCTCGGCGGTGGCGGCCAGCCGCGGCTGCGCCGCCAGGAAGTGGAGGCCTTCGGCGGTCTGGCCGCGGCCGGGGACGCCGACCGGCACGTTGGCGGCCGTCCTGCGGTTGAAGTCGGAGTCCAGGGGGTCGCCCAGGCGCAGCTCCAGGCGGTTCAGGAACTGGTCCTTGAGCGCCGCTCGCACCTCCATGGAGCGGGAGGCGGTCAGGATCAGGTGGCCGCCGTAGCCGAGCCCGCGGGTGGCGAGGTCCATGACCGGGCCCTCGAGCGCCTCGTGCTCCTGCTTGAAGGCGCCCCAGCCGTCGATGACCAGGAAGACGTCGCCCCAGGACTCGTCGGGAAGCTCGCCCACCGCCCGCTGCTTCCGGTACGTGGCGATCGAGTCGATGCCGCGCGTGCGGAACAGTTCCTCGCGGTCGGTGAGTACGCCGATGACCTCGGCGACCGTACGGCGCACCCGTTCCGGGTCCAGCCGCGAGGCGACCGTGCCCACGTGCGGCAGGCCCGCGAGCGCGGACAGTCCGCCGCCGCCGAAGTCCAGGCCGTAGAACTGGGCCTCGCGCGGGGTGTGGGTGAGGGCGAAGGACGCGATGAGCGTCCGCAGCAGGGTGGACTTGCCGGACTGGGGTCCGCCCACCACGAGCAGGTGGCCCGCCGCGTCGGAGAAGTCGCGGTAGAGGACCTCGCGCCGCTGCTCGAAGGGCTTGTCGACCAGCCCGACCGGGGCGATCAGGTCGCCGGGACGGGCGTAGTCCGGCGCGTGCAGACCGCGGGCCGGGGAGATGGCCAGCGGGGGGAGCAGCTCGTCGAGCGCGGGGGACACGTCGAGGGGCGGCTGCCACACCTCGTGCGCGGCCGGACCCTGCCCCTCCAGCCGCCGGACGATGACGTCCAGCACCGTGTCGGACAAGGCGTCGCGGGACAGGGCGTCGTCCGGCCGGGCCGTGCCCCCGGAAGGGTCGGGGGAGGCGTACGAGGCGGGGACCGGCTTCGCGGTGAACAGCGCGGGACGCCGGTCGAGCGGGGGTCCGCCGTCGCCGCCGTCCACCGCCGGGTCGTAGGTGCGGTACGGGCCCGAGACGTACGCCGCCTTGAAGCGCACCATCTCGTCCGTACCGAACTTCAGGTAGCCGGAGCCGGGCAGCGTGGGCAGGTGGTAGGCGTCCGCCACGCCCAGCGCGGCCCGTGACTCCGTGGCGGAGAAAGTGCGCAGGCCGATGCGGTACGACAGGTAGGTGTCCAGGCCGCGCAGCCTGCCCTCTTCCAGGCGCTGGGAGGAGAGCAGCAGATGGACCCCGAGCGAGCGCCCGATGCGCCCGATCTGGATGAACATCTCGATGAAGTCCGGCTTGGCGCTGAGCAGCTCGCTGAACTCGTCGATGATCAGAAGGAGGGTGGGCAGCGGCTCCAGCGGGGCGCCCGCGGCCCGCGCGCGCTCGTAGTCGTGGACGTTGGCGTAGTTGCCCGCACCGCGCAGCAGCTCCTGGCGGCGCTGGAGCTCGCCCCGTATCGAGTCCTCCATGCGGTCCACGAGCGTCAGGTCGTCCGCGAGGTTGGTGATGACCGCGGAGACGTGCGGCAGCTCCGCCATGCCGGTGAAGGTCGCGCCGCCCTTGAAGTCCGCCAGGACGAGGTTGAGGTGTTCGGAGGAGTGGGTGACCGCGAGGGCCAGGACCAGCGTGCGCAGCAGCTCCGACTTGCCCGAACCGGTGGCGCCCACGCACAGCCCGTGCGGGCCCATGCCGCCCTGCGCGGCCTCCTTGAGGTCGAGCATCACCGGCTCGCCGTCCTCGCCGACCCCGATGGGGACCCGCAGCCGCTCGGCCGTCGTACGGGGCCGCCAGGACCGGGTGGCGTCCACGGAGGCCGCGTCGCCGAGGTCCAGGAGGTCGGTGAAGTCCAGTTCGGCCAGCAGCGGTTCGTCCTGGTCGCCGCCGGCGCCCATGCGCAGCGGCGCGAGCTGGCGGGCCAGCGCCTCCGCCGCCTCCAGCGGGAGCGTGTCCGGCTCACCTTCGTAGACCAGCCCGGCGGCCGACCGGAGGACGAGCCGCCCGGGGCGTACGTCGATCGACAGGCCGCCGCGCGGCTCGTCCAGCTCGCCCGGCACCACCTCGATGACGGTGACGCCCTGTATGCCCTCCGCGTGAGCCAGCAGCGCGTCGGCCGCGACCGTGCCGCCGTCCAGGACGACGACCACATGGCGCGCGTCGAGGACCGGCGGGCCGTCGGGGCTGAACCGGGGCCGCCCGGCGAGCGGGCCTCCCGGACCGTCGGCGGACAGCAGCGCCTCCAGCTCGTCCGCGTCCCGGCAGAACAGCCGCCGCGTGCCCGCCCCGTCCAGGGCGCCGGGCACCTGGGTGTGCGGCAGCCACTTCGTCCAGTCCCAGCGCGCGACGGCGTCCGGGCCGCCCGCCAGGACGGCCACGGCCAGGTCCTCCGGCGAGTGGAAGGTGACGAGTTGGCCCACCAGGGCGCGCGCCGTGCCCTGCGCGGTGTCCGCGTCCCCGGCCACCGTGAGGTGGTAGAAGCGGCGCAGTGACACCGCCACCGGCAGTCCGTCCACCGCTCCGTGCAGCATCAGGAACCTCTGCATCGCGCCCGCCGCCAGCGGCTCCAGCTCGTCGACGGGGGCCGTGGTCGGGGCCACCAGCGGGGTCGACAGCTGCTGCGGGCCGACGCCGACCCGGATCTGGCCGAAGTCCTCGTCGCCCAGCCTGCGTTCCCAGACCCTGCTGCCGTCGGCGACCATCGCCCAGAGCTGGTCCGGCGCCGGGTGCAGATACAGCAGCACGTCGAGCTGGGTGCGGGCGGTACGGCGCACATCGCGCCGGGTGTGCGCGAGGTACGTCAGGTAGTCCCGGCGCGCCCCCGCCGTCCGGCCCTCCGTGCCGCGCCGGAAGCGCACGATCTGGGTGGCGACGGTGGCGAGGGCCGACACCAGCATCATCCAGCCCATGACGCGCATGAAGGGCCCCGCGCCCGAGTTGAAGAAGTAGACCACCGAACCGCCCATGCCGAGCAGCGGCAGAAGCTGCGTCAGCAGGCCGCCTTGCTCCGCTCGCGACAGCTCCGGGGGCGCGGTGAGCTGGACTTCGCCCGTGGGCACATCGGGCGGCAGCGCCCGGGGAGGACGCTTGACGACAATCTGGCTCACCGGGCGGTCAGTCCCCCTTTTTCAGCTTCCCTGCACAGAGCGAGATGCGGTACACGTCCCGCCGGTGCCGCGGTGACGTCGTCCCCCGAACCCCGTGAGCCTATCGCTACGCCCCGTCACCGCGGGACGGCCCCCTGGGGCCTTCACAGAAGCCGACGCACACGCCGAGGGGGCGTACACCAGTCGGTGTACGCCCCCTCGGCGCGCATCGCGCGAACCGTGCTCAGCTCACGTCGAATTCCCCGTCCCGCGCGCCGAGTACAAAGGCGCGCCACTCGGCCTCCGTGTAGCGCAGCACCGTCTCGGGGTCGGCCGAGTTGCGCATGGCCACGGCCCCGTTCGGCAGATAGGCGATCTCCACGCGTTCTTCGGTGGTGCTGCCCGGCGCGCTGAGCCACTCGACACCGGAGATGTCGAGGGCGTACAGCTCGGCCTTTTCCTTGGCGTCAGCCATCGGTGGAGAATCCCTTCGCATTACCGCGGGAACAAACCCGCAACCACAGCCCTTGACGGACAGTCTCTTCCACCGGTGTGCGCAGCGGCAATCGAACACCGGAAGGAGGTGGCCCGGAACCGCCGGGTAGGGTTGGCTGCCGCGCGCATGACACGAGCAGGAGAAGCGGTACAACGAGGGGGCCTTGCACGTGAGTACGTTCGCCACGACCGATGTCGACGCGGGCACAGGCGCAAGTACAGGCGCACGCGCAGACGCGGACGGCGGAGCCTGAGCGGTGGCTGACGTGGTGCACATACCCGCCGGCGGCGGGAGGCGCGCGTGGAGCCGCTGAGCCGGGACGACCCGCGGCGGATCGGTCCGTATCACCTCATCGCGCGGCTGGATCCCGGCGCGGGGGACGCCGCCGCGATGGCGCGGTGCTTCATCGCACGCGGCAACGGTGGCGATCGTACGGTCCTCATCAGCGCCCCACCGGTGGCGTCGGCGGACGACGCCGGGTACCGGGAGCGGTTCCGGGCGGAGGCGGAGAACGCCCGGCTGCTGGCCGGTGCCTCGCGAAGCCGGTGGACCGTCCCCGTGGTGGAGATCTCGGCCGACGGTACGCCCCCGGGTGACAGCAGCCATTCCGTCGGCGGTACGGAGCCGCCGTGGAGCGCATCCCCGTACCTCCCGATGCTGCCGCTGCCCGCCGCGCTGGAGTCGTACGGAGGACCGCTGCCGGTGCGTACCGTACGGGCGGTCGGCGCGGCGCTGGCCGAGGCGCTGGACGAGGTGCACACGGCGGGGTTCACGCATGCCGGGATCGCGCCGGGCACGGTGTTCCTGGCGGGCGACGGTCCCCGGCTGGCCGGGTTCGGCGCGGTACGGGCCGCCGGGCCGGACGGCGAGGCGCGGGCCGGGCTGCCGGGGCTGGACGCCGACGCCCTGCCCCCGGAGCAGCTCGCGGGC
>NZ_RIBZ01000116.1:0-6999 GCF_003721215.1 Streptomyces botrytidirepellens | reverse complement strand
CCGTCACCGCGCAGTGACGGCGGCCGCGGCTGCTCGTACCGAGTAGTCAGCCAAACGATGAAGGCCCCGGGATCGCACCCCGAGGCCTTCGTCGGTCACGCATTCCCGGAGAGGAACCCAAGACCTTGGACACCATCATGACAGCTCCGCCGTCTCCTGGCGTACACCTCGGAGACAGCGACCCGAGCGTGCCGGAGGCGCTGCGTCGGGTCCGTCAGAACCGACAGGAGCGTCCGCAACTCCCCACCGCCCGCGGGCTGCACCCCCGTCACCGTGTCCGCGGCTTCGTCGCTCAGATGATCGCCAACGAAGACACCCTCGCTGCTGTGCGGCGGTTAGTCGGCACGGTGCCGGTGGCGTACGGGGCCGACGTCGAGGCCGCTGAGACCGCGAAGTTGGTGGTCTCCGAGCTGGTCAGCAACGCGGTGAGGGCCTGCGGTGACGGCACGCTGCTGGTAGTGGAGGCGTGCGCCACCACTACCTGCATCACCGTCGCCGTCCACGACTCCCGCCGAGATCTGCTGCCGACTCGTCGGACAGCCGTGAGCGACGACGCGGAGTGCGGGCGTGGCCTGGCGTTGTTCGACGTGCTGAACGTTGACTGGACCGTCGAGCCGTCACCCCTGGGCAAGCAAGTCCGGTGTCACGTCCCTGCCGCTCAGCGCTGCATCTGCGGCAAGCCAGCGGAGCGGTGTACATACGCGAAGCCGTTCCCGCGCGGCCACGCCGAGGCCCCGTCGGCCTTCGACTGGTGCAGTCAGCGCGACGACGACCCCACCCTGCCTTCACCTGGAGACGGTGAGGAGCTCGTGTCCGGTCATCCGGGTGCGGACATGACCACCTTCGCTCTGGGCGTGACCCAGCTCGTGGGGGTGTCGCTGTGACTGACGACCAGAGGAAGAAGCTGGAGGAAGCGAACAGGCGGCGCAACGACCTGACCGAGACGAACCGGANAGAAGCTGGAGGAAGCGAACAGGCGGCGCAACGACCTGACCGAGACGAACCGGAAGCTCCATGGCTGACGAACGCCCTCCGTGTGGCCCGTGCCGCGCAGCACCGCGTGGCACGGGCCATCGCCGCTCG
This sequence comes from Streptomyces botrytidirepellens, assembly GCF_003721215.1. NCBI lineage: Bacteria > Bacillati > Actinomycetota > Actinomycetes > Kitasatosporales > Streptomycetaceae > Streptomyces > Streptomyces botrytidirepellens. The sequence goes on along the minus strand of NZ_RIBZ01000116.1, from coordinate 5,916 downwards.
TGGCCGCACGCGCCTCATCGCCCTCGCTCGGCCGCATCCGCCGATACGCCGGTGAACCGAACGCTGGACAAGGAGCACCCTGTCCACGCCATCCACCACGCACTTCGGGGAAGCGCGGATGAATGCGCACAGCCGTACCGCAAGGCCGAAACCGCGTGCCCCCGTCCTCCCCTCCAGCGCGCTCACGAACAGTTGGACGCTGCTCACCGGACGCTGAGGTTGACTACTTCGCGAGCATCGCCGCGTCCCGCGCAGCCGCCGAGGTGAGCGCGTCGCCGCCGACCCCGTCAACAGCGACTACATCCGAGCTTGTGCCGTCCACGCCGCCGAGATCGCCCGCGGTGACGTCACCGAGCACCAGCACATTGCCACTGAGCTTCGGGCTGGCGAGCTCCCCGAGGGCCTGGACCTCTCCCGGCCCTGAGGCGCCGACCCGGCGCTGCCCGTCGCCCCGCGTCTTCCTGGGCGGTGGCGAGGGGAGAGCGCCGAGATCTCCCCCGCCCGACCATCCGGCCGCCGACACAGAAACAGCCCCGAGGCTCGCACCCCCGGGGCCGCTTCGCACTTCGTACTACCGGACCTTCTGAGAGGCCCTGATGCACACCATCGCACGCCCAACGAGCTACGACCACAGCGCCGTCTCCACCGCCGCACCCACCCGGCCCCGCCCGGTATGCGCCGACGAGGACCCCGAGCTGTTCTTCCCCATCGGCAACACCGGCCCCGCCCTGCTACAGATCGAGGAGGCCAAGGCCGTCTGCCGTGGTTGCCCGCTCATGGACAGCTGCCTCCAGGGCGCCCTGGAGCGCGGCGAGGCATTCGGCGTGTGGGGCGCCATGAGCGAAGACGAGCGTCACGCGATCAGGCGCCGCCGCGCCCGCAACCGCATCCGGAACGCCAGCGCCTGACTGATCGACCCCCGCAGCTCTGCGCTGCCCGGACGCCACCGGCCCGGCCTGCGCCCCGGCCCGGTGGCGGCGGAGAACGCAGGGACCACACCCAGCAGCCAGTCACTCTGTGCCGTTGCCTCCCGGCCCGTACCTCATCCGACGCCGCTTTCACAGGAGTTCACCGATGGCTACGACATCCGCCTGCTCGCACACTCCGAAGTGCCCGGCCGCCGATAGCGCGGATCGGGAGGCCGCACACACCATCGCGTACCACCCGGAGCAGGGTTAGGAGGCTGCTGTGCAACGGCGTTCTGGTCTTCGAGGACACCGGTGAGCTGCTCCCCGACGGCCGCATCGTCGCTCCGCACCGGCCCACCGGCGTCCTGGGCCTGGTCGAGGCCTGATTTGCTCCTGCGGCGAAACGTCACCACCACCACGACGGAGCAGCGGTACTGGGCCGAAGCTGGCAACGCGGCGCTCAACGACGACCAACTGCGCCGTCGGGCGATGCTGCTGGGCGGCATCGTGGGCCGCGTTACCAGCGGCGCCGCTCACCACGATCGAAGTGAGGGGCGAGAACGTGCTTGGCCAGACCTTCACGTCGCAGCGCTATCTGCGCGGCAAGGACGGCCTGTGGTGGGGCGGTTGAGCAGTGCCCCCTGTGTTGCCTGTCGTTCCTGGCGATGCGAGTCGTCGGGAACGGCAGGGGGTAGTAGGGATTTCCCCCGATCCCGTGCTCCACGGCCGGTCTTCCTCGTGGGAGGCCGACCTCATACCGCCGGGTCCGGTACGACTGCCCCCCGTGCCGGACCCGGCCCCATCCCGAACACGTCCACGAATGACTCGACCACTCTAAGGAATCACTCATGAGCGTCACGATCCGGAACACCTACGGCACACCGCACAACGTCAGCGAGGGCAACCCGGTCTACGTTAAGAGCTGCGACCGCTACCGACTTCCGCTCGTCGGCGCCATCGCCCCCGGGAACCCGGGATACGAGGACATGGTCGCGTGGCTTCAGGAGGACGGCCACGACACCCGCCCCGAGGGATACGGACTGATCTTCCTGGAGTCCGAGGAATTCAGCGCCACCTACTTCGGGTCGATCGAGCAGATCGAGCAGTACAAGCGGGAGAACGTCGACGGCACGGCGACCTTCGACGCCAGCCAGGGCGTCATGTACGCGCAGTGGCCCCACGGCAAGGGATGGGACGACTTCATCCCGCGCGTCTTCTGGAACGTCGCCGCGCGCGGGGCGATCGCGGACGGCGTCGGCCTCGTCACGGCCTTCGAGCACCCGGTCACCCCGGGCGCCGAAGTCATCGTGTATGAGTTCGAGGGCAAGTGGCTTCCCGAGAAGCCCCCAGTCAACATGATCACCTACCACTGCACCGCCTGCCACCAGGACACGTTCCACGACAGCGGGAAGGTCCACGAGAACAACGGCCCGCACGACCGCAGGTGGGCCGCCCGGCAGGCGCGGCAGCACATCGTCAGCGCTGCCCGCCACGGCGTGAACCGCGACGGCAACTCGCAGTGCCGCCCCTTCGACCCGGCAATGTTGAAGGCCGTCAACGCCGTCGCGCGGCAAAACCTCGGCATGACGCACAACCCCCTGCCCGACGACGACGCCGCGTACTGCGCGACCAAGGGCCCCTGCTCGATCATCCGCGAGCTCCGTGCTGGCGTCCGCCCGCCTGCCTACCGCGGCTGAGTCCAACGACCACTGCACTGCCCGGCTCACCCGGCGCACAGAATCTACAGCCATCCAGACCGTTTCTTGACGATCTTCCGTCTGCCGGTCCTCCGCCCGTCTCGTGGCGGCGGATTCGAGTGGAGCCGCACAGATGCTCCGCATGGGCCGTCCCTCTCAGGGGTGGCCCTCTTTCCTGTTCACGTCCACGATCCGCGCTGCTGCGGGCGAGGGCGCTTGCCAAAGGAGGTAAGGAACGATGAATACCCTCGTGACCGCAGCCGAGTGGCTGGCCGAGCGATGGCAGATCAGCGTCGGCACCACGGTCGTGGCCGGGGGTTCGCTGCTGATCTACCGCGCGAAGCGAAGGTCGGATGCTCCGCCGTGGACGCACTGGGAGTTGGACGATGAGGCGCGTACGGAGCGGCGCGAGCGTCGCGGTCGGCGGGCCGAGGACTGGATGACGCTGGTAGTGGCCGCCGCGGCCGCGTACCTGTCGTCCACCGGTCTGCGGAAGTTTGGCCGCGATGTGATGGGCCTCGCCAGTCCCTGGGACTGGCTGCCCTTCGTTGGCCTGGATGTTGCCGCGCTCGTCTGTGGACTGCGGGCTCGCCGGCGTGCCCGCAAGGGCGATGGGTCCGGGCTGTCCGGGACGCTGTTCTGGTTGCTGATCGGCATCAGCGCGCTCTTCTCCGCGACTGAAGCCAACACGTTCATCGGTAGCGTGGCCCGGGCGGCATGGCCGCTGATTTCCGGCGTGCTCTTCGAGCTCGGCAGCCTGGAAGAGCGACTCGCCGCCCGCGAGAAGATGAAGCGTGATCTCGGGCTGTGGCTGGAGCGCAAGGTCGCCGCAGTCCGGATGCTGCACCCGGTCGAATGGGTGCGGGTACAGCTGAAGCTCGCCGCCGACGAGACGATCAGTCAGGAGGAGTCCACCCGGCAGGTCCGTATCGAGCGCGCCGGCTACTGGCTCTACCGGCTGCGCCGCCTGCAGGACCGCGGAAACGCCCGCAGGGGGCAGCCAATCCTCTCGCTGCGTCTGGCCGGGGCTGACCGCCGGGCCCAGACCGCCCAGGCCCGTGTCGACATCAACGACTTCGGCCTGGTGCTGGAAGCGGTACAGCGCCGGGTACGCACCCGCGAGTTCGCCGGACTGAACTACAACACCCCGCTCGCGGCCGAGAAGGCATTGGCCAACCTCATCGGTACGCGCGGTCGTACCGGTACGGACCGCCGTACTGGTACAGCCGTACCGGATCGGATCGGTACGAGCAGTACTCCTGCCGACCGGCGTACCGGTACAGCGGCCTCCGATCCGCACGGTCGTACCGGTACGGCAGAGGCGGATCGAGCCGCCCGTACCGGTACGGAAGCGGATCACCGTACCGCCGTACCGGTACACGGTGCGGGCAGCGGCATGGACCATACCGGTACACCGGAGGCATCCCGTACCGGCGCTGACGACCACGCGCGGTACGGCCGTACCGCCGAGGTAGAAGCCGGTACGGCATGCATCAGCGGTACAGGCGCGACCGCCAACGGTACGAACAAGCACGGGACCGGTACGGATGAGGGAGCGGCCCGGTGCGACTGGTCCGGCGATGACACGGACGCCGGTACGGGCGAGCAGAACGGCAAGCGGTACAGCGACGAGGAAGTGGTACGCGCGCTCCGAGCCGACCTCACTGCGGATGGCGCCTTCGGTACGGGCGGCATCCATAAGATCCGCGAGCGCTTCAACATGGGCGTCGCGCGCGCCAAGCGGCTGATCGGGGAGGCCAAGGCTCTCGGGCCGCTCACCGACGAGTCCGTGGAAGTGGAGGCCGAGGACCTCGCCGAGGGCGACCACACGTCTCGGGAGACCTTTGACGTCGAGGACGTCCTCGCGCAGGGCCGGCAGGTTGCTGGCCTGCTCGTCACGGGTGACAGGTCCTGATCTGCAAGAACGAGCTGCTCGACGGCTCCACCGGCCCCCGAGATGCCGTCAACACCTCGGGGACGCGGTGAAGGCGCCGAAGCGCCGGGTCCCACCCTCTCACCCCACTGCCCGTCAGGAAGGTGAATCGGGGAGTGACCAGCACAAACAGCGGCCGGGTGATCGGGCATCGCAGTCTGCGAGCCGACCGGCCGTTTTGACCCCCTATGACCCAGCGATCGAACGGAGGCCACGGAAGCGTGGGTGGAACCGCGTACTGGACAAAACAGACAGAGCGGGCGGCTAAGCGGTCGCCCAAGAAGGGCGCGACCCGGCGGATGGACCGGCTGCGCGGACTGCTGAAGGACACCGATCCGGCAGTCGCCGACCGCGTCTGGAAGGAGGTCGTTGACACCCTCCAGCGGACCATCGATCGCCACTCGACACGCGGATCCGCGTACTGGACCAACGAGATCAAACAGGCCGACAAACGGTCGTCCAAGGAGGGCGCGACCAAGCGGCTGGACCGGCTGCGCGGCGTGCTGCAGAGGGTCGATCCGGTGGTCGCCAACCGCGCCTGGCGCGAGGTGAGCGACACCCTCCAGCAGATCACTGTTCGTCACACACGGTGATCGTTCACCCATTCATTCACCCGGGTGAGAGATGAACTCGACCCGCCCCTACGCGCGTACGTACGCGCACGAGGGCAGGTGTTCACTCCCCCGGTTGCAGACCGTGAGGGGAAAGCGATGGAAGTTCTGCTTCTCGCGGCGTGCGCATGGCTCGTGCACACGGCCGGCGCGCAGAGCGAGCAGGCAAAGGTCGGGCTGTCCCCGGCGCAGCGGGACATCCTGAGGGAGCGGACGCGGCACGAGAAGGCCGTGCAGAAGATCGCGGACAAGCACAGGGGCTCCGCGTCGGCCGACGGCAAGCCGGGTGTCTCGCCCTGGAAGGAGTCACCGGCCTCGGAGCGCGATCCGGTGCTCTCACTGCCGGAGGCGTTCCGTTCGGGCTACCGCGGGCACACCCGCGTCGAGCGTCTGGCGACCCCGATGGGCCGCCGCGCCGGGAGGTGGGCCGCACAGGGCGTGGCCTGGGGCCAGGACACCGGCCGGGGTCTGATGCGGGAATACCGCAAGCGCCGCCGAGCCGCTGGCCATGATGACCCGGCGCCGGTGCTCGAGCCCGTGCCCCTGCCGCCGGACGCACCGCCCGTCCCCTCCGGCCCGCCGCCGGGTGCGGGAACCGACAGCGGCGACGGTAAGAAGGGCGTCTCACTGGAGAGGCCCAAGGAGGGGGCCGAGGCCACCAAGCCGGAAGGCTCCGAGAAGCCCCCTGAGGGGGCCGCAGAGCCTCCCGCAGGGGCCGATGGCTCCCCGGGGACCCGCGAGGCCTCAACGGGCCCTGAAGTGCCGCC
>NZ_RIBZ01000109.1:0-822 GCF_003721215.1 Streptomyces botrytidirepellens | reverse complement strand
CCGCGCTTCGACCGGCGCGGCTTCCCGCTCGACCCCCAGGACCGCGCCGCCCGCCGCAGCAGGCTGCGCAGCCGCGCCCTGACCACGACCGTGGTCGCCACGGTCGTGGCCGCCCCGGTGCTCGCCCTGTGGGCCGCGTACCGGGGTGCGCCGCTCGCCGGTGACGAGCACGACACGGACTCGGTGGCCGCCGCCGCGGACGGCGCGGGTGAGGCTCCGGCCGGTGAGCAGGATCGGTCCGCCGGGCGCGCGTACGAGCAGGCGGGCGGCGCGCAGGACCGTTCCGGCGCGCCCCGGCTGCGGAGCCGGGCCGGTGCGTCGGGGGCGGAGGTGACGGTCGAGGTCATCGGCGTGGACGGCAAACCGGAGCGGCACGGCAAGGGCGGCGGCCGCTCCCNAGGTCATCGGCGTGGACGGCAAACCGGAGCGGCACGGCAAGGGCGGCGGCCGCTCCCGCGGCGACACCCGCCCCGACGGCGGCGGCCGCCACGGCGGTGGATCCGCCCCGTCCCGCCCGGCCCCCGGGCCGGGGCGGCTCACCGTGGAGGCCCAGCCGAGCGGCGACGTGACGGTCATCACCCTGGCCGCCTCCGGCGGCGCCCCGGTGCGCTGGTCGGCCTCGGCGTCGGGCGGCGCGTCCTGGCTCCGGCTGCACCACACCGCCGGTGAGCTGCGGCCCGGCGAGACGACGACGATCACGGTGTCGGTCGACCACGACCGCGAGCCACCGGGCCGCTGGCGGGCGCGGGTGACGGTGGCGCCGTCGGGCGCCGTTGTGGTGATCGAGGGCCGAGGCACACCCACCCCAACCCCCACCCCCAC
>NZ_RIBZ01000110.1:0-3657 GCF_003721215.1 Streptomyces botrytidirepellens | reverse complement strand
CCCCCGCCCGAAGGGTTCATGCTCTGCTCACGGGTTCCCACCACCCGCCGCCTGCCGTCCACCGCTCGGGGGTCGCGGGGCTAACGGTGCCGTTCTCGAGAGTGAGCTTCAGCCGGAACGCCCCCGCACGAAACCCCCTTCGTGTTCGGCGGCGACCGGCACCCGCTAGGCCGCGCCCGGACAGCCGATACCACGGGGATGGCTGTGCCCCAACCACCCCTTGGGCCACCCCGCCGTGGGGGCCTTGAACGGAAGTCTGTTTCAGCAGGTCAGCACTGGGGACCCACTAGCCGAAGGAACGCCCGATGATGACCGAACCCGCCACCCAGGCCGCTATGCCGCCCGCGCCTGCCGATCGGAGCACCCTGCTTCGGAAGGCCGCCGAGCTCGCCGAGTCGCTGCGCCAGTTCGAGCGCGTCACCGGCCCGCGGGCGGCAGCGCAGACTTCGGAGAATGTTGGCATTCTCCGCGTCGCCGACATGCTCCGCCGCTTGGCCGACGAGGCGCAGCCCGGCACCGGCTCGGCCGCCTCGTCGTCGTGCAGCGTCCCGGACTCTTGCGAGGACGGCGAACTCTGCGACCGGCACGAGGCCGAGCAAGCTCACGCCGAGGGAGAACACGCCTTGTGCGGCGTCACCTGCGAAGCCCAGTTCCCCACCGAACTGCTCCGCAACTCGATCATCACGTGCGGCATCCCCGGCACGGCCGGGATGTTGGACGAACTCCTGCGCCGCGCCGCCGCCACGGCAGAGAGCATGGCGCCCAGCGTCACCAGCCACACGTACGAGGGCGACGGCGGGCCCTGTGGGGCTGAGGCGTACGGCGAGGACTGCGGCGCGCCCCGCACCGACCAGCTGGAGGACCGCCGGTACGTCCCGACCCGCCCGGCCGAGGCGCTGGCCGCGACCGCGCTGCGGCCGGCCGTCTTGGCCGCGTACCAGGCTGCCCGGCAGGCATCCCTCAGCCACGCGCCCCGCGACCTGGTCACCCTCACCCACCATCTCCACACTCTCGGCCCCACCGTTCCCGCCACGCTGCGCAACGAGGTCATCGAGGCACACGAGGATGTTGAGGACGCGTGGGAGGCCCTGAACACCNACGAGGTCATCGAGGCACACGAGGATGTTGAGGACGCGTGGGAGGCCCTGAACACCGCCCACACGATCACCGGCCGCAACACGGCCACCGAGAAGGCGCGCGCCGCCGTGGAGCGGGCCCGCGCTGTCATCCTGGCCATCGAGCCGCGCGCCGAGGAACTGTCCGCCCACGGCGACCGCCAACTCTGACCCGCCCGGCGCCGTCCGCCGGTCGGCGCGGACGGCGCTCACGCCGGGCCCTGGACGAAGTGGCCGGGGCGATCCAGACATACCGAGTGCCGGGCGTGCGGCGCGCTCATCATCGCCGTCGCCGCCTGTCCCTAGTCCCTACCGGCACGTGGGCGATGCTCCACATCACCTGACAGGACCCGACGTCCCACCTGTTGAGCCCGTCTCGCCACCCCGGCGGGGCGGGCTCTTCCCTCGCCCAGCCGCCACCGGTGTACGCCGCCGTCACTCGCGCCCTCCCGGCTCCGGCGATCGGGTGGGGTGGCGGGGCTTGCCCCGGGTCCCGGCACGGTCCCGCCCACCGGCTGCCCGGCCGGACCTGAACGGCAAACCGAACGGATCCCTTCATGCCATCTGCCTCTGCCCACCCCGCCCCGCCCGACGCGACTGCCCCCAAGACGTGTCGTAACCCTCACTGCGGCGGGCGTCTGGAGCCCCATCCCGATGATGGTCCCGATGCCTACTGCATTGCGTGCGCGGACCTGGCCGACGACCACGACCAGGGTGCTCACGACTACGACAGCCACGAGCACTGCCCCGCCTGCCAGCCCTGACTCCCGCCATGCACGCGGCAGTTCCGCCTCTCTTGCCACCGCGGGCCAGCCCGGCCCTGGTGGTTGCAGGGCTTAGCTTCACTCGGGGCGGTGTTGGTGGTGCCAGAAAGGCGCTCCCGCGCCACCACCCCTGAAGTGTGGCCGAGTTCCCCGGCAGCAGGGCCGCCCCCCCTCACGGGGCAGCCCTGCCCCCTCACCCCGTGGGTTCCGTGTCCAGCAACCGCCCTCACCACCACCCCCACACCCTGGCCCCCGACCGCCGCTCGGAACGGCACCCCGAGGGCCGGGGTATGTCCGGCCGCTTGTCGCTGGGCTGACCCTCGCAGTCCCTGACCGTGCGGCCCGCCGCGTCCCGTCACCGGCAACCTCCCGCCATTAGCTAGGGAGTTTCGCCATGACCCGCCCGCTGCCTGGCGGCACGTGGCGTAGACCCGCACCGCAAGCGCGGGGTCCGGCCCGGCCGAGGACATTCCCCGACCCTGCTGCTCGCCACCCGGGACGTGTGTGCCCTCGCTCCGGCCACCGCCCGCTGCCCCTCGCTTGGCCCCCGGCCTGCGGTCGCACGGTGGGGGCCGGGGCGCCAGCCGTTTGCACAGCTTGCCCCGGGCCCCGGCAAAGTGCCGTCACCCATCCCGCGCGTGCTCTGTCGTGTGGGTTTCGATCTTCTCAGCCCCTCCGTCTTATGGGAGTTCCCTGTGTCTGCTGCCCGTGATGACAAGCGTTCCGCAATGTTCTGGCCGCTCACCGACCCGTCCGAGGTCACGTTCGCGGCATACTCCGTGACCGCGTCGCCCGAGTCCGACCTCATCCCCGGTATTCCGAACCCTCGCCCGATGTCCGGTGCTCTACTGCGGGCGCTGCTGATCAATGCCGACGAATGCGGGGGCATGCTTGCCATGGACGACCTGAGCAAGACCGTGGTGTTCACCTACGCGTCCGGCATGTTCCACACAGCAGTGCAGGAGGCCCGACCGCTCCCCACACCGCCCACGCCCACGTGCGGTGAGTGCGGCCAGTGGGAGAGCGAGCACGGCAACCCGAACGCGTCGTGCTGCGACCGCTTCGACGTCGAGCCGCGCCCGGGCACTGCATCCAATCGCCTGTGCTCCGCGTGCCGCCAACCGTTCCTGCACCACGGCCGACGCTACACCGTCGCCTGTTCCTCGTTCCTGAAATAGCTGCCCCTGCACCATGGCGGTCATCCTGCCGCCGGACAGGCGGCATACGGGCTCGGCGCCGCCGAGTACCGGCAGAGCGTCACTACCTCGTTCCCCGACGGACTGATCGAGCAGTACGACCAGGGTCGCGAGGAAGCACACCGCGTGACACCGCGCCGCGAACAGTCCTGATACTCCTGCCGGGGCGCACACCGCGCCCCGGGCCGCCCTCCTGCTTGACCACCACCGCCCCCTACCCCGAGGGCGAGCCGTGCGGGGTTGAGGGGGTTGCCCCCCCCGCACGCCACTGCGCCCAGGCCAAGGGCCGCGTCCAAACGTTCGCCCGCCTCTACGCCCTGTCCGCCGTGTCCCTCGCGGCCGCCACCGCATCCAGCGCTCTGCGGCACGCCCCATGGCCCTGGACCGTCCTGTATACGGCGCTGATGGTACTCACCGTGCTCGGCGCGTACGCCTGGAACACCGCTCTGGGCCAATCACCTGGCGCGTCCACCACCGCAGACGCGGACGCCCGAGGCGGCGACACCTCGTCGAACACGCCCCCGTCCTGACCCCGGCTCGGCCCCCTGGCCCCCGCCCGCGCGGGGCCAGGGGATCCGCCCC
>NZ_RIBZ01000114.1:0-2921 GCF_003721215.1 Streptomyces botrytidirepellens | reverse complement strand
GCCGGGATCGCATCGTGCGATCCCGGCGGCCCTCGCCGTTGCTCGGGCGCCGTCCACCTCGCGACAGGCCGCGTCCAGCGGCGGTCGCGGGGATGGCGGTGGCAGCAGGGGCCGAGGAGGCGGTAGCCGCTAGGTGCCGATGCCGGTTGGTGCCAGTCGTGGACGGTGGTGGGCCCTGCGCCCGTGGTGAGAAGGTCGCCGGGTAAGCATGTCCGGCGGCAGGCCGGGCCGCCACACGCAGGAGGCAACAGCGATGACCGTCACTGACGAGATCGGTAGCGGAGTGCACCGAATCGACATCCCCTCGGCTACCGAGGACCCCGGCGCGTACGTGTCGGCTCTGCTGAACGTGGCCGGCGACCGCGACGCGTTCGAGGAACTGGCGCTGACACCCGTCCGGGCCGCCCGCTTCTGCGCGGACACCCCCGTGCGCCTGTTGGAGACTGCCCCGGAGGAGGGCGAGTGGCCGGCCGCAGGCGTGGTCGGGCACGTCTTCGACGTGGACATCGTCTACGGCTTCCGCTGGCGGCTGGTGATCACCGAGGACGACCCCACCTACCCCGGCTACGACGAGGAGCTGTGGACGCCCCTGCCGCGCCTGCCCTTCTGGCAGATGCTGGACGCTTGGACGGGCCTGCGGGCCTCCAACGTGGCGTTGCTGCGCGCCCTGCCGCAGAAGGACTGGCAGCGCACCGGCCGCCACGGTGAGCAGGGCGGCGAGACCATTGAGGTCATGATCCGTAAGGTGGTCGGCCACGACATCGCACACCTCAACCAGATCTACCGGGCCGTGCGGGCGGTGCGACTGTCCGAGGGCCTGGACGTCTCGGCTCTGGACGCCGCCTACGACGAGTCCGGCCTGGCGGAGGCCGAATCGGGCTGGCACTGATCCGACGCACCGGAACGATGGGCGGGGCCGGGGAGAAGACCCGGACACTGTTGGCCGATTCGGCCCCTCGCGTGACGTTGGCCTTCAAGACCTGGTTGTGGTCTTGAAGGCCAACGTCGTCGTATGGGGTGGGTGTCGATGTCTTTGGCCGAAGAGGTCGGCCGGCGATGGTGCTGGTGTATGCCCTCGGCCTGGAGTTGACCGATCCGGGCATTGGTTTCCATGTGTCCTCCAGCCGCACCAGCCCCTTCGCAGCACTTCGCCCCGCCGAACTGATGCTCGACGGGGCAAAGCAGGGGCCGAATCGACCAACAGCGTCAGCAGACCTCCCCGGCCCCGCCCGTGCGTTGCGCTGCGGACGCGGCGGTCAGCAGCCGCAGACGCCTGCCGCCGGGGCGGTCAGCGGGTCCGGGGCGCCGCGGTGGGTCCCCTCGGCGTCCTCCACCGGGAAGCCCTCGCGGGACCAGTACTCGAAGCCGCCCAGCATCTCCTTCACCTGGTAGCCCGCCGTGGCGAAGGCGAACGCGGCACGGGTGGCGCCGTTGCAGCCGGGGCCCCAGCAGTAGGTGACGACGAGCCGCCCGGCCGGGATCAGTTCGGCCGCCCGCTCGGCGATCTCGTCGGTGGGCAGGTGGACGGCACCGGGCACGTGTCCCTGCTCGTACGACTCGGTGCTGCGCGTGTCCACGAGCACGAACGTGGCGGCACCGGACTCGATGTCGGCGTGCACGTCGGAGACGTCCGCCTCGAAGGTGGCCCGGCGGTAGAAGTGGGCGGCGGCCTCGGCCGGATCGGCTGCCGGGGCGCGCAGCACCTTGGAAACGGCCTGGCTGGTCGTGGAGGTGGTCACGGGGTGGGGCTCCTGTCATACGACTCGGTGTCTGGGACGGAACGGGTGGTCGGTGTGGGTTCGGGGGGCGCCTCATCGGCGTCCTGGCGGCGCACCGGCCGGAGCGCTGCGGCAGCCGACAGGACGAGCAGGCTCGCGGTTGCCGTCCCCGGTCCCAGCAGGAGGACTACGGTCGGCATATGGGCGATCCGGGCGAGGGTGAGCACGGTCGCCGCGACGGCCGCCGCCGCCCAGATCCCCCCTCGCGCCGCCGTCCCCGGCGTTCGCACCGGCCCCTTTGCCGACGTTGCTGCTGGCACAATAACGCCTGACGACCCCTCATGCAGGCGAAGTTGCGACCAGCGTGCACCGCAGGCGGCCAGATTGGTGACGCAGTAGGCGGTCAGCACGACCGCGGCGGCGACTCCTGCGGCCCCGGCGGCCTGGGAGGCGTCCGGGCCCGGTTGGGGGGCGTCCAGCACCAGCGCCAGGAGTGCGGCCGCTGTCACCGGGCCGTACAGCAGCCGCCACACGGTGCGCGGCCCAAGGCGTGGCATGGCCGGTACGTCACCCTCCGCCCCCACCCAGGCGAACAGCACGACGAGGGCGGCGGCCGCTTCCCACGCACCGCCGCCCGGCAGGCGACCGTCGAGACGCAGCAGGCCGGGCAGCAGCCACCAGGCGGCCGTCAGCAGCAGGACCACGGTCAGCCGCACCACCGCGACATGCCGCATTCGGCGGGGCGGGCCGGGCAGCAGCCCGGCATNAGCAGCCACCAGGCGGCCGTCAGCAGCAGGACCACGGTCAGCCGCACCACCGCGACATGCCGCATTCGGCGGGGCGGGCCGGGCAGCAGCCCGGCATGGGCGCAGGCTGCGGCCACCGCCAGTACCCCGGCCGAGACCGCTGCCGAGGCGCGGCCGTCGGCGGCGAACTCGCCCGCGGCGCCGGCCACCGCTGCCTGGCCACTGGCGATCCCGGCGAAGTACAGGGCGTGGGCGGCCTGACCGGCCCGCGCGCCGAACGCCTCGGTGGCCAGACCGGCCACGCCCCGTCCGCGGGTGCCGCCGGCCCGTGCGACCACGACATGCCAGGCCAGCAGGACCACGGCCACCGCCAGGGCCGCCGTCTGACTGCCGGGCCGGCCCGCCAGGGCGGCGGGGACCAGCAGAGTACCGGCGCCCGCGACCGCCGGCAGGGTAC
>NZ_RIBZ01000107.1:0-1847 GCF_003721215.1 Streptomyces botrytidirepellens | reverse complement strand
GCGTTCGCGGGGCCGGGGCCGGGCGGGAAGGCCGGGCGGATGCCCGCGTGCCGCTACTTCCTGGACGACTTCTCGCCCCTGCGCCCGGGGGTGGTGGACCGCAGGTGTGTGTGGAGAGCGATGAGCCTGGCGGCCAGGGAGTAGATGGCCACCATCAAGAGGTCGACGAGGCACGCCAGCGCGGCGAGTGCGTAGTTGCCTTGTACGAGGTCGTCGAGGACGGTCATCGCTACCAGGGCGAGGGGTGTCAGCCGGACGGCCAAGCCGGGCAGGCACCTGTTCCGTGTGACGTACAGCAGGATTCCCAGGAAGGTCACGACGGCAGCGATGAGAAGTGCTGAGGGGATGAGCTGATGCGACATGGTGGCTGCCTCCAGCGGAGAAGAACTGGGTGGGATGGTGGCCGGGCGACCTCGGGGCGTCGTCGTGCCGGGCCCTGCGAGGTCCGACACGATGACGGTGAGGGGCACGGGGGTTAGGCGGACAACCTGGAAGTCCAGCGGCAACCGCGACGTGAACGGCGCTCGGCGGGGCACGGTTTTTCGCTGTGAGCGGTGGTTCCTCTGCGAGCACGGGTGGTACGGAGCGAGGCGCGGCGGCCAGTCAGGCCCCAGAGGCCGGTTCTACCGGGGGACTCGGGAACGGTTCGTCAGCAATGGCCGGTGGCGGGATCAGCCTCGGCAACCGGCCACCCAAACGCAGCGAACGGCGTGCGGGAGCGCAAGGCCGGGCCCGCCCCCGGCCTGATGACAGCCAGAGGCAGGCCCGGTCGACGTCGCCAAGCGTCCTCAGCACCGGGGCATGACCCGGATCGGTGGGATGGAGTGGAGGAACTCGGCAGCGATCAGGCGATGAGCTGGCCGCGCGTGAAACGGGCCGACTCAGGGAGGTCAGTCCCCGGCAGCAGACCGGAGACAATGCGCGCCGGAGCACCGGGCACATCGACCACACTCACCTGGGCCGTGAGTGGCTTGGCCGCGGTGAGCAGTCCGTAGCACTGGCTGAGAAGGTTCCGGCGGGGCATAGCGATGAGGAGGCGGCTGTCGCCTGCGTGATACCCCAGACGGGTGTAGAAGCCGGTGAGTTCCGGCTGGTGCTCGAGAACAGCGAGCTGGAAGCCGCTTTCACGGGCACGGCGTTCGGCAGAGCGGATCAGCTTCCGGGCAATGCCCTGACGGCGGCACCCGGGGGCTACGGCGATGGTGTGGATATTGAAGATCCTGCGGGCCAGGGCGGCAGACAGCTGGCGGCCGCTGCACATGCGGTGGGTGAAGACCCACCTCGGTACGCCTGCCAGGAGAGCACCGGCGGTTTGGTTGTCGGGTGTGCGGGCGACCAGGCACATGATCAGGCCGTGGGTGAGAGGCGGGCTGGGCCGCATCTCGATGATTTGAGTGATGGAGGGGGGCACGGGTTCACCCGGTACCGCCAAAGCGATCAGCTCGGTAAAAGTGTCCCGGTCCGCCGGGGTGGCTNGCTCGGTAAAAGTGTCCCGGTCCGCCGGGGTGGCTACATCGATCCGTACAGCGAGTGGGGCCGTGGCGGTTTTGGGTGTGGAGGGCAAGGTAGTCACCGACGAGGTGTCCTTCCATAAGGAGAGGGGGCAGGGCTCCGGCGCGGTCTCAACGCGGTCCGGCGGGAAGGACCCTGACCGGGAGCGGTGCTAGACGGGCAAACACCAACCGCCAGGACCCGGCTGAGGGGTCACCCCGGCACAGACCCAAGGCGCGGCAGCCCGAACGCGGCACAGTCACACGGCCCAAGGGGGGCGCGTCCCAGCGCGGTATGGGTGAGGGGGACGAGGGCGCGGGGGCGTTTGGTGCGTCCAGGACACGAGTGAGCCCCCG
>NZ_RIBZ01000106.1:0-2351 GCF_003721215.1 Streptomyces botrytidirepellens | reverse complement strand
CGCCGACCCCACCACCCCTTTCTGGTCGCCCCGTCTGGTTCCTGCCCGGGTCGCCTACGGCCCCCGTCGCGCCTCTCAACCCCAGCCCGGTTCCGCGTCTCTCGAACCCCGACGCACGGCACACGCGCCGGGATCGGGGCCTCTCGGCCCTGGACCTGCTCTTGCTCGCCTAGCCCGCTGTTCCCGCAACCTCCTCGGTGTCACTCCTTCATCCACTCATTTTGAGAAAGAGATTCGTATGTCCGTTCCCACCACCCCGACGACTCCGGCTGGTTTCCATATCGGTGACGCTGCTGCCGTGCTCGCTGCCGCCGGTCTCACCGTCCTGGACCCCGACACCGGCCCCGGTGCTCCCAATGCCGGTTCCGGGGTTCGCCTCCGTCAGGTCGCCTGTTTCGCGGACCGGTTGTTCGTCGTCCCCTTCGTGGGCCGTCTTGAAGAGCACCCGGTCTCGCATGACGAGCGTCACGACGAGAACATCCGGATCAGGAAAGCCGCCTCCCACGCGCTGACCGCCGCCGGATGGGAAGCATGCGGCCAGAACCTCACCGGTGTGGAGTTCATCGCTCACACTCCCGCCGTCAGGATGGCGCGCGCGGTCCTGTCGGCCGCCGGGATCCCACTGCTGGCCAAAGACGCCCACAGTGGTGCAGGCGTGTTCGTGCATCCCGTGGACGGTGACCAGCAGCAGGTCCGCATCGTCGCGTGGACCATGGGCCTTAAGCACAAGCCCTACCCCGACAGCCACCCCCGGGAGAGCGCTGAGGCGTGGGTCGCGCTGATGCATCAGGTACTCGACGCGATGGCGTTGGCCGGGTGGGCGCACACCTCCGGCGTGATCCACGACTGCGCCCAGTTCCGCGTGCCCGACCAAACGGCCGTGCCAGTACGGCCGATGCCGGTCCTGGGGTGTGACCCGGAGGCGGACGACTTCGTGCAGCGGGTCGCACGCGTCCTGCGGGAGGGCGGCTACATGCCGCTGGCGGCCTTCCACGGGCTTGCGGGCCCGGCATGGGGATTCCAGGTGAGCGCGCCGACCCTGGCCTCCGGCCACGTGAGGGTCGTCTACAGCCACCGGCGGCCCGCCCCGGTGTCCGCCCCCTACATGCTGGAGGAGCGTGCGAAGGTCCGCGCGATGCTCACCGTGTACCGGCAGCTCCTGAGCGCCGACGGCATGACATTCGCCGACGCCGAAGACCACACGGACCTGTGGGTGAACCGCCCGGAGCGCAGCACCCGGGCACGCATCGTGCTGGCCGAGGAGTCCGGGTTCCAGTGGCTCCCGGAACTCGCCGACACCTACCAGTTCCAGATCCGAGAATCGCCCGACGAGCCATGGCAGACCCAGGGCACCGTGCCCCAGGCCCACATGCTGCGGATAGTCGAGCACGGGCTACGCCGGGCCGAGGGGAGCGCCGAGTCCGAAGCGGGCGTCATCTACTTCACCCGCACCACCCCGGGCGAAGGCGAAGCACCGTACTCCCGCTACCTGCCGGTCAACGAAGCCTGACCCCAACAACCCGGCCCCGGCCCCGCACCCGCGCACACCGCCGACGGTTGCGGGGCCGACCCATGCGTGCGTCACGCTTCCCGGCCGCTCCTTGCGTGGCTAACCCCTGGGCCAGCCAGTGTTTCCCGTGCCGGGCCCCGGGACAACGGGCCCCGTTCCCCACACCCTTCCAGGGTTACTGGTCCGGCCAACTGGCAGCCGCCTCGCGGAACGTTCCTGCACCCCGGCCGCTACCGGCCGCCCCCAGCTGGGGGCGTACCGCTTCCCTTCGACTGAAATGACAGGACACACCCATGCCCACCTCGACTCGTTCCCCGCTGCCCCGTCGTGGCCCGCTCGCCGCAACACTGACTGCCACTGTGCTGGCCGGGTTGATGCTGACCGGCTGCTCCGATGACCGGAAGGCGGACACCCCACCGCGTTGTNCTGCCACTGTGCTGGCCGGGTTGATGCTGACCGGCTGCTCCGATGACCGGAAGGCGGACACCCCACCGCGTTGTCACCCGGTCTCCCACAATGGGTCGGTCGACGTCGTCCCGGACGGTCACCGCCCCTGCATCCTGTACGGCACCACGGCGACCCGCACCGCCCGTCCCAGCGACGACACCCGAACCCCGGACAGCTTCCGCGTCCCCGGCGCCAAGGAGCCGGACAGCTCCCGCAAGCAGCCCGGCGTCAAGAAGCCGGACACCTCCCGCAAGCAGCCCGGTGCGAAGAAGCCTGAGGCCCCCAAGGCTCCGCCGAAGGCCCCGGCCCCCGCGCCGAAGCCCCCGGCGCGCGTCCGGTAACCGGCATCGGGCCGGGCACGACCACACCCGCGAAACGCCCCGCGGCCCCGACT
>NZ_RIBZ01000105.1:0-7094 GCF_003721215.1 Streptomyces botrytidirepellens | reverse complement strand
CCCTCCCGCCGTCGGCGGCTCCCCCCCCCCGGTGGTCCCGGGCTCCGGTCCGCTGTCCGCGTCCGTCTCCCGCTGCCAGTCGGGGAGATCGGGTCAGTCGGCGACGTACTCGAAGTGCCGGTACATCTGCGCGGTCCAGCACGTAGCGACGAAGCGCCCCTTCTGCTCCCGCGTAAGGCGCGCCGCATGCCCCTCGCTCACCTCAAGAAAATGCCGCACCTGCGCATACACCGCCCCGGCAGCCGCCCGCTCCCACTCCGGGGTCTCCTCCCAGGGCGTCACATAGCCGGGCTTGGGCTCCCCGGGAAAGTGCCGCCGGACCCCCGCGATCCACGCCTCCCGGAATAGCTGGGCACCCTCGGTCTGCGACATCCCTGCCCCTTTCGTCAGTCAGCGTTCAGAGCCGAGATCCTCGTCTTCGCTGGAGGCAGGAAGCCGTCTGCCTCTGCTCTCCGCCACCCGCAGGACGTCGCGTAGTGCCTCGCACAGCCGCTCCGCCAGGAAGCGGAGTTCCCGCGTGTCCGCCGTGTGGTCGTCCAGTAGTGAGCGGGCGTGGCCGAGGAGTTGCGTGCCCATGGACAGTTGCAGTGCCTCGATCTGATCCGCCCGTCGGTTCAGGAGGCTGTTGGCATTGTCCGACGACAGATAGCAGGGCTTGCCCTCCGGGTCGGACCATGGCAGCAGGCGCAGGCCGGTCAGTGACTCCATTCGGCGGCCTCCCGACGAGCGGCGAAAACGGCTCTCACCCGTTGGAGGGCGCGGGCCATAAAGTGGTTGATGTTCATCAGCTCCCATTAGCTGGTGGGCCACGCCCCCGGACGTCGCACAACGTCGCGGGGGTCCCGCGTGTACCCCACCAGTGCAGCGCCTGCCTGGGAGTCGTGGGCCGCGTGCGGCCGGACGTTTGGGCGGACGTTTCGCTACGCTGAGTAGACGGTCATGTGCGTGGGGAGACGTTGATGGCGGTCAGTGGCGGCAGCAGGCTTGCGGGGTTGCGTAAGGAAGCGGGATATACCCAAGTGAGCTTCGTCGCCGCCTTCGTCCGGGAGGCCGTCCGGCTGTGTATCGACGCTTCGTTGAGCGTCCGCCAGCTCCGGCGGTGGGAAAGCGAATCGCCTCCGCCGTTACCGCATCCGGGCCAACAGGCCGTGCTAGAGGCGATGTTCGGCCTGCCGCTCGCCGAGATGGGATTCGTTGTTCCCTCGCACCGGCGTACGTTTGCCGGAAGGATCGGCGACGATGAAGAGGTGAGGCGTCGAGCATTCGTCACAGGCTCCGGGGCCATCGCCGCAGCGGCGATCCTCCCGAACCGGCACGGCGCGCGTATCGGCGCCAGTGATGTGGCGGCGTTCCGTGCGGGGCTTACCGACCTCTACACGGTCGATCACCGATCCGGCGGAATTCCTGCAATGGCGCGGGCCCAGCGGCTTGAGCAGGGCATTACGCGCGCTCTGAGCGGCGGTGTCTATACGAGTCGGGTCGGCCGAGACCTTCACACCATGGTCTGCGAAACCGCCTGCCACCGCGCATGGTTCGGATACGACAGCGGGCCGCCCGAAGAAGCCCGCGCCGCCTGCATGGAAGCGATGACGGCGGCACAGCTCATCGACGACCCCTTGTTGCAGGTGCGCGCGCTCAACACGCTTTCCCTGCTCTCCGTCGACGCCGGCCGCATGTGGGAGGCGGCGTCGGCCATCAAGAGTGCCTACCGTCTCGCACACCAGGCGGGCGCGGGGCCCACGGTGCACCTGGTGATCTCGCTGCGCGAGGCCAGCGCGGCGGGGCAGGCGGGGGATCTGTCCGGCGCGCGTCGTGCGCTGAGCCGCGCCGTGTCCTACCAGGGGCGTACGGACACCGACACCGACGTGCCGAGGTGGGCGCGGTTCGCCGGTCCCGTCGAGGTGGATTATGCGACGGCGGCCTACTACACAACGGAGGGCCAGCCCGCGCGAGCCGTGCCCTTCCTGCGCTCTGCGGTCTCCGGGCTCGGCGGTGGTTACACCCGTAACACCGCTTGGTACCGGGCCCGTCTCGCGCAGACGCTGCTCCGCACGAATGAGGTCGAGGAGGCGTGCCACGAGATGACGGGCGTGCTCGACGCTTGCGGTGGTGTGTCTTCGGCGAGGCTGCGGCGCCGTCTACGGGCCTTTGAGCGAGCTGCCGTAAGCGTCGATGCCCCGGCTGCACGTGAAGTGATCGACCGTATCCACACGGCGACGGGAGAGGGCGGCCGACGATGATCACTGTTGAGCGTATGGACGGTGCGGCAGCGGGGCGGGCCGAGGATGCCTTCACTCTGGTCTACGCCGAGGCGTTCGCGGAGCCTCCGTATGACAAGGAGTCGGGCTCGGTCGAGGCCAACTTCCGGCGGTTCCGTTCGCAGGTCCGCAAGAAGACCTTCCGGGGAGCCCTCGCCCGCACGGGCGACGGTGAGCCGGTCGGCATCGTGTACGGCTATCCGCTCAGCCCCCAGACCGGCTGGTGGGACCGGCTCACCACACCGGTGACCGACGAGCTGCGCCGGGAGGACGGGCGCCGGACGTTCGGGCTGATGGAGCTGGCCGTGCGTGCGCCGTGGCGCCGCCTGGGCGTGGCGCGTCGGCTGCACGAGGCGGTCCTCGCCGACGGCACCGAGGAACGCGTGCTGCTCAATGCCCGGCCGGATGTCGAGGCCGCGCAGGCGGCCTACCGGTCGTGGGGGTACCGCAAGGTGGGCGAGGCGCACCCATGGGACGGCGCCGACCTGCATGACGTGATGGTTCTCGACCTGAGCTGACCGGCGTCACCGAAGCCAGAATCCCGCCCGCGTCAGCCACAGGTCGAGGAATGCCGCGTCGCTCGTGCTGGCGTCGGTGGCCTGCAAAAGGGTGCGGCCCAGGCCGCCCGGTGCGGGGTGCGGGGCCGACGTCTACCAATCCGTTTTGGTACGCCACAGAATGTGCAGGTCGAGGCGGAACACACGATGGGGGATGAGGCCGTGGCCATCGAGTCAGTGGTCGTACGACAGCGCGTCGAGGATCTGGACGCGGCTGTGCCGTTCTACGAGAAGCTCACCGGGAGCACCGCATCCCGTTTCGCCTTCGCCGGAGTCACGCTGGCAAGCGTCGGCCCGTTTCTGCTGTTCAGCGGACCGGATGAGGCTGTGCGGCGAGTCGCCGGTGTGGCGGCCACCCTGGCGGTGGCGGACCTCGACGCAGCGGTGGAGGACGCGGTGGCGGGAGGCGCCGAGGTGGTGGCCCCGAGGGCGCCGACCCCCAACGGCCACCGCGCCGTACTGCGCCATCCGCAGGGCGGGGTTTACGAATACGTCGGCCCCTGAACCTGCCGCTCATCTCACCCAGCGCGGCGCGTACGTCACGTGGAGGTCTTGCCAATCGTGCGCCTGCGGACTCTGCCAGACGTACAGGCTGCGGCAGGCGTGGTAGTTGCAGCCCGGGCCCGGGAGGTACAGCTGGGTTGCGGCAGCGGGTGGGCCCTCGTTCGTTACGGCGAAGACGTGCCGGGCTGATTCCCGGAACGTCCTCGTCGTGCCCGTCAGGAACAGGGTCTCGGCGTGGACGTGCTGGCGGAGCAGGTCCGGGTTCCGCTGGACGTGGTCGGACGGGAGGTCGCCTTCCGGCACGCTCGCGGTTTGTGGCTCGCGGGGGGCGTTGCCCGCGGTGATGCGCTCGCGCAGCCGCTTCCAGCGGGACGGCCGGAACTGCACGGATTTGTGGGCCAGCACGAGATCGAACGGCTTCTCGTCCCGCCACCCGATTCCGGGGGCGGTCGGGGCGGCGCGCAGCGGCAGGTAGACCAACGACCGCGGGGAGCGCGCCGCGAGCAGCCACAGGGTGCCGATGCGCCGACCGTCCGTGCGGTCGACGTACATCTCGTAGCGACCGCCGGTTTCGTACAGCGCCCCATTGTTCAGCGGTGCCGCCGGGCGGATCACCCGGAATTCCTCGCCCCCCATCCGCACCCGCTGCACGGCGATCTTCACCCGGAGGTCGTCGCGTCCGATCGCGGCCTTGGAGGCCGTCACTGAAGCCAGAAACCCGATCGCGTCAGCCACAGGTCGAGCAGCGCCGTGTCGCCCGTGACCTTCACGCTGGGGGCGGGGCGTCGGTAGACCAGCAGGAGCAGGTCCGTCAGGGTGCCCCGGAGCTCGACGGCGGCGTGCTGGGCGGTGCGGTGAAGGACGGGGGCCTCGCCGGTGAGGTCGACCAGCCAGTCGGAGCCGGTGTCGGTGGCCTGCAAACACACGGCGCGGCCGGGGCCGAGCAGGGCGGGGGCGCCCTCGTAGGCCTCGGGCAGGGTGCTGTAGGTCAGCCACTCGTCGAGGGCGTCGCGGGCGACGTCCTCATCCAGGTGGAACGCGGCGCCGACCGCCAGGGCAGCGTCCGCCCGGTGGATCACCGTCTCGTGCGTCATCCGGCGCGCCCAGAACATCGCCGTTCCGCCGGGGCCCGGGGTCCACATCGCCGTGTCGGGCCCGGCCTCGCGCAGGGCGTCGGCCAGGCGCCCGGCGCCTTCGCCGAGTTGGGCGCCCAGGGCGGCGGGGTCCTCGCCGGTGCGGCGGGGGATGTCGTTCACCGGATCGTCCGACACGGCCTCGGTCGCCCGGGTCCGTACGACCGTCTCCGCCCACCCATGGGCGCCGCCCAGGTGGCGCACGAGCTGGGCCAGGTTCCAGGCCGGGCAGGTCGGCACCGGGGCCGTCATGTCGGCCCCGGCCAGATACGTCCTCAACAGCTCAGTCTGCTTGACGATTTCGGCGTGGTAGCGGTCGAAGCCCAGGAGAGTCACGCCGTCAGGCTACTGACCACGCCCCACCTCGGGCCGCCCCTTTTTCCGGCGCCACCGGGCGGGGAGCCGCCAACGAGGCGGGAGGGGGCGGGGGCGCAGGGGTGGGGTCCTGGACGTTCCGTATATTTGTGGCGCCCGTTTCCGGCCCACTCCACGTCTCCGGGCACTGGCGCCAAAAATATACGAGTCCAGGACCCTGCCCCGGAGGCCCCGCACCCGCACCCAACACCGAACCCCGGCGCCCCACCCACGCACCCGCACCCCCCGGCGCCCCACCGGTCAGCCCAGCACGTCCCGCCACGCCTCCGGCACCGCGGCCGCCACGTCGTACGCCGCGATCGGGGCGCCCGCCGGGGCGGTGGTGCGGCGGGCGGCCAGGCCGTGGAGGTAGGCGCCGACCGAGGCGGCGTCGCGGGCGGTGAGGCCGGTGGCGAGGAGGGAGCCGGTGAGGCCGGAGAGGACGTCGCCGCTGCCCGCGGTGGCGAGCCAGGCGGTGCCGGTGGGGTTGACCCGGACGGGGTGCCCGGGGGAGGCGACCAGGGTGGTGGAGCCCTTGAGCAGCACGGTGGCGCCGTACTTGTCGGCCAGGGCCCGTACGGCGGCGAGCCGCCCGGACTCGACCTCCTCACGGCCGGCCCCGAGCAGCGCGGCCGCCTCGCCCGCGTGCGGGGTGAGGACGGTGGCCGCGGCGCGGCCGTGGAGGCCGCCGGAGGGGAGGAGGTGGAGGCCGTCGGCGTCGACGAGGACGGGGATGTCGGAGCCGAGGACGTCGTCCAGGGAGTGCCGGGCGGCGGCGCCGTCGCCGAGGCCGGGGCCGACGACCCAGGACTGGACGCGGCCCGCCTTGGCCGGGGGCCCGGTGTGGACGAGGGTTTCGGGGAAGCGGGCGATGACGGTGTCGGCGCCGGGGCCGACGTACCGTACGGCACCGGCGCCGCCGCGCAGGGCGCCCGCGACGGCGAGGACGGCGGCGCCCGGGTAGCGGGCGGAGCCCGCGACGACGCCGACGACGCCGCGCCGGTACTTGTCGCTCTCGGCGGTGGGGCGGGGGAGGAGGGCGGCGACGTCCTCGTGCTGGAGGGCTTCCGCGTCGGGGACGGAAGGCAGGTACGGGTCGAGGCCGATGTCGATCAGGCGGAGGGCGCCCGCGTGCTCGTGGGCGGGGTCGATGAGCAGCCCCGGCTTGTACGTACCGAAGGTGACGGTGGCGTCGGCGCGCACCACCGCGCCCCGCACCTCGCCGGTGTCGGCGTCGACCCCGCTGGGGAGGTCGACGGCGACGACGGTGCCGCGGACGAGCCGGACGAGCCGCTCGGCTTCCTCCCGCAGGCCGCCCTTGCCGCCGATGCCGACGATGCCGTCGAGGACGAGGTCGGCGTGCATCAGGGCACGTTCACCCTCGGCGGCGGTCACCGCGCGTCCGCCCGCCGCGCGCAGGGCGCGCAAGCCCCCGGGGTGGGCGCGGTCGGGGGCGAGCAGGACGGCGGTGACACCGGCGCCGCGCCGGGCGAGCCGGGCGCCCGCGTAGAGCGCGTCGCCCCCGTTGTCGCCGCTGCCGGTCAGCAGGGCGATCCGGGCCCCGTAGATCCGGTGGAGCAGGTCGGCGCAGGTGGCGGCGAGTCCGGCTGCCGCGCGCTGCATGAGTGTTCCTTCGGGCAGCCGCGCCATCAGGTCCTGTTCAGCGGCTCGTACGGTCTCGACGCTGTAGGCGATCCTCATGGCCACAGTCTCCCGAACGGAGGGCACTCCGCGCTTGGAAGCACACATTCCGGAAGCGCGCATTCCGGTACATCCTCCGGTCCACCGATCGGCCTGAGACACTGACGGAGATGGACGAGACACCGATGCGCGCCCGCGCCGTGGTCGATCTGACCGCCCTGCGGGANGTCCACCGATCGGCCTGAGACACTGACGGAGATGGACGAGACACCGATGCGCGCCCGCGCCGTGGTCGATCTGACCGCCCTGCGGGACAACGTTCGGGCGCTGCGTGAAGCGGCGCCCACCGCCGAGCTGATGGCCGTGGTCAAGTCGGACGGCTATGGCCACGGCGCGGTCCCGTGCGCGCGCGCCGCCCGTGCGGCGGGCGCGGGCTGGCTGGGCACGGCCACGCCCGAGGAGGCGCTCGCGCTGCGCGCGGCGGGCGACCAGGGGCGGCTGATGTGCTGGCTGTGGACGCCGGGCGGGCCGTGGCGGCAGGCGATCGAGGCGGACATCGACGTCTCGGCCAGCGGCGTGTGGGCGCTGCGCGAGGCCGCCGCGGCGGCGCGCGCGTGCGGGCGCACCGCGCGCGTCCAGCTCAAGGC
>NZ_RIBZ01000104.1:0-3941 GCF_003721215.1 Streptomyces botrytidirepellens | reverse complement strand
GGGACGCGGGTGACCGGCTGGTCGCCGCGGCGCTGGCCGCGCTCGGCCCCGCTGCCGAGACGTACCCGGACGCCGACGCCCTGCGCGCGGCACTGCGGTCCGGCGCGACCCGGCCGGAGAGGGTCGTCGCCCGGTGCGCCGGAGCCGCCGAAAACGACCCGGCCGAGGCGGCACACGGCGCGACGCGCCACGCCCTGGACCTGCTCCAGACGGTCCTGGCCGACGGCGCGCCGGACACCCGCCTGGTGGTCCTCACCGAGGGTGCCGTGTCCACGGAGCTGGACACCGGAAGCGGTGCCGATCCCGCCGCGGCCTCGGTGTGGGGCCTGATCCGCTCGGCCCAGACCGAGCACCCCGACCGGTTCACCCTCCTCGACGTGGACGGCTCGCGGGCCTCCGAAGAGGCCATCGAGGCGGCCCTGTCCATCGGGGAACCCCAACTCGCCGTACGGGAAGGCGGGTTACGTGTCCCCCGCCTCACCCCTCTGGCGTCGGAACCGCCTCAGCCCGCCACCACCTTCGACGCCCGGCGAACGGTGCTCATCACCGGCGGCACCGGCGCCCTCGGCGCCCTCCTCGCGCGCCACCTGGTCACCCGGCACGGCGTCAGAAGGCTGCTGCTGACCAGCCGTAGCGGTCCCGACGCGGCGGGCCCCCTCGCCGAGGAGCTGACCGCGCTCGGCGCCGAGGTCACCGTCGCCGCCTGCGACATCGGCGACCGCGAGGCCCTGGCCGCACTGCTGGCGGCCCTGCCCCAGGACCGTCCGCTCGGCGCGGTGGTGCACTGCGCGGGCGTCCTGGACGACGGCGTGGTCACCGAACTCGACCGGGACCGGCTGGGTACGGTGCTGCACCCCAAGGCCGACGGCGCGTGGAACCTCCACCTGGCGACCCGGGACGCCGACCTGACCGCGTTCGTACTGTTCTCCTCCGTGGCGGGCACCCTGGGCACGGCGGGACAGGCCAACTACGCCGCCGCCAACGCGTTCCTCGACGCGCTCGCCCACCACCGCCGCGGACACGGTCTGCCCGCCACCTCCCTCGCCTGGGGTCTCTGGGCGGAGGACGGCGGCATGGGCGGCACCCTGGACCGGCGGGGCCTGGCCCGGATGAGCCGCGAGGGGCTGGCGCCGATGCCCACCGCGCGGGCGCTCGCGCTCTTCGACGCGGCCCTCGCGACCGGGCGCTCGGCGCTCGTACCCACCGGGCTCGATGTCACCGGCGCACGCGCGCAGCGGGCGTCGAGCCCGCTGTCCCCGCTGCTCGCCGACCTGCTCCCCGCCCAGCCCGCGCCCGCCGACCGGGCGGGCGACACCGGCCAGGACACCTCGCTGCGCGGGCGGCTGGCCGGGCTGCCCGAGGCCGAACAGCGCGACCTGCTGCTGGACGTCCTCCGCCTGCACATCGGCACCGTTCTGGGCCACAGCTCGCCGCCCGCCATCGACCCCGGAACGTCGTTCAAGGACCTGGGGTTCGACTCGCTCGCGGGCATCGAACTGCTCATCGTCCTGGGTGAGGCGCTGGGGCTGCATCTGCCGTCCACCATGCTGTTCGACCACCCCACGCCCGCCGCCCTGATCACCCACCTCAGGGACGAACTGGTCGGCGGCGCCCCGCTGCCGGTGGCCCCCGCCGAGGCGACGGACACCGCGAGCACCCCGCCCGCCACCGACACCGCAGCCGCCACGGCCACCGCGCCCGCCACGGACGACGGCGAGCCGATCGCGGTCATCGGCATGGGGTGCCGTTTCCCCGGTGGCGCGAGCACACCGGAGGAGCTGTGGCGGCTGGTGGCCGAGGGCCGCGACGCGGTCGGGGCGTTCCCGGACAACCGCGGCTGGAACCTCGACGACCTGTACGACCCCGACCCCGATGTGCGCGGCAAGACCTACGCCCGCGAGGGCGGGTTCCTCTACGACGCGGCCGAGTTCGACGCCGAGTTCTTCGGCATCAGTCCCCGCGAGGCCCTCGCGCTCGACCCCCAGCAGCGGCTGCTGCTGGAGACGGCGTGGGAGACGTTCGAGGACGCGGGGCTGCGCCCGGACACCCTGGACGGCAGCGCCACCGGCGTCTTCGCCGGAGTCGTCACCCAGGAGTACGGCTCCCTCGTCCACGAGGGCAGCGAGCCCGTCGACGGCTTCCTGCTGACGGGTACGACGGCGAGCGTGGCGTCCGGGCGTGTGGCGTACACCTTCGGTTTCGAAGGCCCGGCGGTCACCGTCGACACCGCGTGCTCCTCGTCGCTGGTGGCGCTCCACATGGCCTGCCAGTCGCTACGGAGCGACGAATGCTCCATGGCCCTCGCCGGTGGCGCCACCGTGATGGCCAACGCCGGGATGTTCCTGGAGTTCAGCCGACAGCGCGGGCTGGCACCCGACGGCCGGGCCAAGTCCTACTCCGCGGCCGCCGACGGCACGATCTGGGCCGAGGGCGCGGGCATGGTCCTGCTCGAACGGCTCTCCGACGCCGAGGCCAACGGACACACCGTCCTGGCCGTCATCCGCGGCTCGGCAGTCAACCAGGACGGCGCCAGCAACGGCCTCACCGCGCCGAACGGCCCCTCGCAACAGCGCGTCATCAACGCCGCACTGGCCAACGCCGGGCTGACTCCCGACCAGGTGGACGCGGTGGAGGGCCATGGCACGGGCACCACGCTCGGCGATCCCATCGAGGCACAGGCTCTCCTCGCCACGTACGGACAGAACCGCGACGAACCCCTGTGGCTGGGCTCGTTCAAGTCCAACATCGGCCACGCCCAAGCGGCGGCCGGTATCGGTGGCGTCATCAAGATGATCCAGGCCATGCGCCACGGCACCCTCCCCCAGACCCTCCACGTCGATGAGCCCAGCCCGCACATCGACTGGACCACCGGCAGCGTGCAACTGCTCACCGAGGCCCGGCCCTGGCCCGAGAACGGCCACCCCCGTCGCGCCGCCGTCTCCGCCTTCGGCATCAGCGGCACCAACGCCCACCTCATCCTGGAGCAGGCCCCCAAGTCCGAGAGCCTCGAACCGGCCACGGACACCGCGCCGCAGCCGACCACGGTCCCCTGGATCCTGTCCGCCAAGAGCGAGCAGGCCCTCCAGGCCCAGGCCCGGCAGTTGCGCACCCTGAGCCCCGAGCTGCGCCCGGACCGAGTCGCTCACGCGCTCGCCACCACGCGGTCCCTCTTCCAGCACCGGGCCGTGGTGGTGGCGGACGAGCGCGAGGCGTTCGACCGCGCGCTGGAAGCCCTCACCCGCGGCGAACCGTCCCCGGCCCTGGTCCGCGGCACGTCCCACCCGGGCAAGACCGCGTTCCTGTTCACCGGCCAGGGCAGTCAGCGCCTCGGCATGGGCCGGGGGCTGTACGAGGCGTTCCCGGTGTTCGCGCGCGCCTTCGACGAGGTCTGCGCCACGCTGGACCAGTACCTGGACGCCGAACAGCCCATCAAGGACATCGTCTTCGCCGACGACCAGGGCCCGCTGAACCAGACCCGCTCCACCCAGGCCGGGCTGTTCGCCCTGGAGACCGCGCTCTACCGCCTCGTGGAATCCTTCGGCGTCNACCCAGGCCGGGCTGTTCGCCCTGGAGACCGCGCTCTACCGCCTCGTGGAATCCTTCGGCGTCACGCCCGACTACGTCACCGGCCACTCCATCGGCGAACTCACCGCCGCCCACATCGCCGGAATCCTCACCCTGGACGACGCCTGCTACCTGGTCGCCGCCCGCGGGTCGCTGATGCAAGGGCTCCCCGCCGGGGGCGCCATGATCTCGGTGCGCGCCACCGAGGAGCAGCTGCGCCCGCTGCTGGAAGGCCGCGAAGACGAAGTGGCCATCGCCGCCATCAACGGGCCCACCTCCGTGGTCATCTCCGGTGACGAACAAGCCACCACCGACATCGCCGCCACCCTCGCCGAACGCGGCATCAAGACCCGACGCCTCACCGTTTCCCACGCCTT
>NZ_RIBZ01000117.1:0-31428 GCF_003721215.1 Streptomyces botrytidirepellens | reverse complement strand
CGCTACCCGCGGAAACGACCTCCGACCTGCGAAAACGCTGGTCGGGACGACAGGATTTGAACCTGCGACCCCTTGACCCCCAGCCGCGCGACAATTCTCCTCTTATGCTCCACTTTAAGACTCTCGCAGACCTACCGCTCCGTCAAGCTCCATACAGCGCCGTACACCGCAGCCGTCAAGTGCCAACCCGGCGCGCCTCACCGTTCGGACTCCACCTGTCACTCGACCGTCCCGCCCCTGCGCCCACATCCGGAGCACACAGCTGCACCCGCCAGCCCTTGAAGGTGAGCCACTCCAGCTCCGCACCGACCCTCCGCCCCCTCAAGTCCTTCCGCCAGCCCTACGCCTCGGACCGCCGCCCCAACAGCATCGCCACCAAGCGATCCACACTTCCCGGGGCGACCTCGTTGAGCGTCGCACTCACATTCATGCCTGGCCCGATTCGCCGTGAGATCGTCCTCTGGGCGCAGGCTCAAACTCTCCGCCACACGCGCTGGAAGCTCACCAGATAGAAACACGCTTCTCACCAGGCTGGACGTGATTTTCGGCATCCGCAGTGTCAGTGCTGCTGACCGTCCCCACCGGCGGTGCCGGGCACGGCGGGCAGCCCTTGGTGGTAGTGGATGACGTTCCCGCCCTGCACCGCGTACACCGTCCCCTGATCGCGCGCGATATTGGTCTGCACCCATCCCTGCCGACCGCTCGACGGCTGAGGGGCGGTCCGGTCGACCAGCTCGCGCAGATCCGCCGCCGCCTCCGGTTGCGCGGTGAGCAGAGCGAACAGCCTGCGCCGCCATACCGGAACCAGTTCCCGGCGCACCTCACCTGCCTCGCCGCCGTCCACGGAGTCCACCGTGCGGGCGTCCTCGTCCAGCAGCGCTACCACGCCGCTCTCGCGGTCCTGGGCATGGCGCTGGAACAGCATCGCCACACCGTCCCGGGTGCTCTGCCAGAGATCAGTGCCCATCGCCGACACGAGCGTGGTCGCCGCCCTCTCAGCCAACGCCGCCGACGATTCCGCGGTCACCGCTCCCCCATGACTGTTCCGACGCCGGCTGTTCTCACGCCCAGTCCCTGCGGAAGGTCCTGATTTCAGGGGGTCCGCTGTCGGCATGCGGCTGATCAGTTCGAAGGCGAAGGCGGCCGCGTTCCGGGAGGCCACAGGCTGCCAGCGCTCGTCGTGTGCCTCGCCCTTGTCGCCGAGCAGATCCGAGATGCCGCGGATCACCAGCGCGTCCAACTGCTGATTGACGTACGCGCCGGCGAGGAAGCCGAAGCCCTCCATGTCCACCGCGAGCGCGTCGCCCGCGCTGGCCGCGAGCCTGAGCCCGACGTCCGAGTGGTGGTGCGCCACCACCCGGCCGCCCGCTGCGAGGGGCTTCACATGGGCATAGGGGCGCGGCGCGGCGTCCCCCGAGCGGATCCGCCGCTGCCATGCGTCGCCCGCCGCCACCAGCCTGGCCAGCTGCACCAGCCCGTACGCCGACTGATAGGTCTTCTGCCGGGGCAGGAACCCGGACTCGGTGTCCTTGCCGGTCTCGTAGTCGTACACCGCGTCAGCCGCCACCACATCGCCCAAAGCGACATCCTTACGGCCGCCCGCCACCCCCACGAACAGCACCGCCCGGGGCGCGAAGACCGCCACGGCCCGCTCGACCGAGACCGCTGCACCCGGATTCCCCGGACCCGTCATATGGATGGCGACGCTCCGCTCCCCGGCCCCCTCGCGGAACACACCCAGCTCGAACAGCGCACCTCGTTCCGCCTGGACCACACGCGGATCCTCCAGATGGGCCCGCACCGCCCGGTACTCGACCTCCAGCGCGGTCAGGACCACCACATCGGCCCGCACCGCACCCCCATTGCCGCCTGCACCCATGGATCCCCCTAGGACTTCCTTTACCCACACCTTACGGACACCGACGAAATCCATGTGGCTCTGTGCACGAGAACGTCTCTGGCTCACTTCTGTAGCGCGGCCACACTGAGTAATGGCTGAGCCGCCCCGGCTGATCGGTATCGAGACCCGCCATCCCGTCGACATGCTGCCCGGCCGGGAAGCGTCGACCTCACGCTCACGCGCAGGTCCACGAATCGGTCGGCCCGCAGTGCCTTCGTTTGTTTCGCCCCCAACGAGCACAGTGCCATGACGTGAAGGGATCGCAGTCAATGTGCAGCCTGGTGGGGATTCACTGAGCGTGCCGCAGTTCGTCGGGTTTCTCGGGCATCCCGGTCGTGTTGTATGCCTCGAGCCAACCGGCGGCGAAGCGGTCGCCGCGGGTGAAGACCGCAGCGCCCCGTCGGCCCGATGACGGGTCGTCGGAGGCCGCGGGTGGGTAGTCGAGCCGGGTCGGGGTGCCGTCCGACACGTACCGGGCTGTCGTCGCACCGTTCCAGAGGCAGATAGTCGCACCATTCGGGGCGTCGACTCGCACAGAGCAGGAGTGCGGGGCGAACACGGTGCCAGTGGCGCGCTGCTTCAGCAGCGCCCGGTAGCGCTCCGGCGAGAGCGCGCTGTCGCGCGGTGGGGTTGTGCCCGTCCAGTCCGGGGCGCCGACCCCCCGGTCCAGAGCCGCACGCCACATCCGTGGTACGAGGCGGTAGGCGAGCTGCGGCGTGGCCATCCGCCCACACATCCACAGCAGCCGTCCAGCCCCGCGGCCAGGGCCGAGCGTGCGCCAGCGGATGCGCTCGGCGAGATCTGCAGCCACGACAGCCGCCCAGGGGTGGACAGTGCCGAGTTCGCCCTGGGCTCCCAGCCAGGCCAGATAGCGCTGGGCCTCGTCCAGGATGCCGGTCAGGCTGTCGGCCGGGATGCCGAGGACGTAGCCGCCGCGCGTGACGAACGCCTGCGGACTGTTGGCGACCAGCAGGAGCACCGCGCGGGCCAGGTCCCCCGGCCTCAGCCCTTCATCCCGGTCCGGTGGCTCCCGATCATGCTCCAGCCGCTCCGCCCGACCGTCGTGGCTCAGCACCCGCCGCAGCGTGGCGCGCGTCCGGTCGCTGAAGACGGCTTCCGCCAGTTCGGGCAGTCGAGTGGTCAGCAGCGTCATCAGTAACTGCTCGGCGTGGCCCGGGTCCTCCGGTACGGGCCGTTCGCGCATCCCTTCGGCCAGTTCGTATGCCGGAACGGAGTCGACCATGAAGCGGCTGGTCAGCGTGCCCAGTTCGGTCGCTTCCAGGAACTCCGTGCCCTGCGGTCCGGGGGCGGTGCGCAGGAATCCGGTCTCCGCCAGGTAGAGCACGGCGTCATGGAGCGGTTCCACGCTGTCGTGGCCTTGGTGGAAGGCGAACGTCCCGGTCCACCAGTCCTCGGCCTCCTCCAGCGAGCTCACCCGCCCCTGTACCACCTCGGCGAGGACGTGGTCGGGCAGCCGGTCGCCGATCCGCGAGCGCACGGTGTAGCCGGCGGTCAGCCGGGCCTGCCACTGCGGGCGCTCCGTTTCGTCCGCCAGCAGGAAGGCCCAGCCCTCCCGCTCACCCGCTCCCACCCGCCCAGCGCGGCCGAACATCTGCTGCACCATGGACACTTCGATCCGGGCTTGGCCGAGCCGGACGTCGCGCACGATGACAGCGCGGGCGGGGAGGTTCACCCCGGCCGCCACGGTGGAGGTCGCCACCAGGACATCGGTCTCGCGGGCCCGGAACGCCCGCTCGGCCTCGCGTTTGAACGGCCAGTCCCGGTAGTGCAGGCCCACTCCGGCGCTGGCGCAGAGCCGCTGGACGAGCTCCGTGTCGTCCGCGTCGACGCCACGGGTGGGTACGCCTCTGTCCGCGGCGAGGGCGAGCGCCGTGGCGCGCACCCCGCGCTTGCTGCTGCAGAAGACGAGCGCGCTGCCTCCCTCGTCGGTGACGGCCCGCGCCAGCCGCACGGCCGCGGCGGTGCGCGTGGTGGCCGCCCGCGTGGACCATTCGCCGTCACGCGATGCGGGGAGCATGGGAATCTGCCAGGTCAGCCGGGTGGGCCGCCATGAGGTACGGATCAGCCGGGCCCCCAGCCAGTCGGCGACCTCGTCGGCGTTGGCCACGGTCGCCGACAGTCCGACGATGCGGGTCTGGGCACTGTCCTCGCGCACCCGCGTGAGGACCGCTTCGAGTACCGCGCCGCGTGCCGGATCGCCGAGCAGATGGATCTCGTCGACGATCAGGCAGCCGACCTCGGCGAGGGCGCCGCCCAGCGATCCGTTCCGGCAGATCGCCTCGAACTTCTCGGTGGTGGCGACCCAGACGTGAGCCTCGCGGATGAGTTGGGTGTCGACGGCGTATTCGCCCGTCAGCCGGACGACTTCGAGTCCGTGCCGCCGCCAGTTCTCCAGTTCCCGGTCGAGTTCGTCGGTCAGCGACCGTTGGGGGACCAGCCAGGCCGCCTTGCGCCCGCGGGCATGGGCGCGCAGCGCGGCGACCATTCCGATCGGTGTCTTGCCCGCACCGGTCGGGGCGACGACGACCAGATGGTCGTCGCTCTCCATCACCGCCGGGACGGCGTCGACCTGGGCCGGGTTGAAGGTGGGGTGTGGCAGCATGCGGATCCAGTCCTCGGGGACGAGGTCGGTCACCGGTACATACGGGGTGTCCTCGGCGGCCGGAATGTCCTCCAAGGCGTCCCATTGGGCCTCGAACGCATCCCGGGCCGCATACGCGCCGGGACCCGCGACAGGCGCGGGCGGCATCGGGGAGCCCACAGCCGGAAACGTCAGGGCCGGGTGGGCCACCAGCCCCGTCAAGGTGCCGAAGTCGGCTACGGTGCCGACCTGTTCACTCTCCATCCAATGCCGGACGCAACGGAACGGTACGCCCCGGTCGGCCAGATGCGTGCGCAGGCCGTCGAACGCGGGACCCTCGGGGAGGATGACCCGGACATCGTCGGCCCCCGATACCGCCCCCTCAGGCGGTCGCCACGCCGGGTCGGTCACCTTGCACCACAGCAGGCCTCGCTCCTCGGGCTCCGTCGCCATCGGCAGATCCGCGGGCCAGGCGGGGCCGGGAGAGGCGTGGACAGAGGTGATGGTGACGCCGGGCTCCGTGGGGCATGGGCCGAGGAGCGAGGACGACGCCCTCGCCGGCGGCGTAGGTGCGGTCACCCCGCGCCGCAGGGCCGCCGGCGCCCTCCCCCGTCCCGCGTCCTTCGCCTCCGCGGAGCCGCGTGTTGCCGAACCCTGTGTCCCCGTCGATGGCCCCGCATCCACCGCCTGGGGCTGCGCGCACAGCTTGTCGTAGGTCTTCACACCCAGATCAGCGAGGGTGTATGCCGCAGGACAGACCGGGCAGACAACGGCCACGTAGCGATAGACCCGCCCGGCCGACTCATAGGGCCTGCGGAGCGAGTGCATCCGTCCGTCGCACTCCGGGCAGGCGCGCGGCACCTCCTCCCCGTAGCTCCATCCCGGTTCGGTGAAACGCGCTATGAGCCGGCCGTTGTCCAGGACGACGCCCCAGCGCTCCCGCACGACCTCCACAACGCTCTGGCCGAACTCGGCCGCGTCCTCCACTGGTCCCCCTCTGTCCGCGGTGTTCAGTCGACGATGATGCCGGGGTAGCAGTGATCATGCTGCCAGCCGGGCTGGATCCCGTATCCGCAGTAACAGAGTCCGGACCGGGCGGGCTTGCCCTCCGAGCGTCGGCGCAGCGCGACGGCGAGTGGCTGCCGTGCGAGCCAGGTCTCAGCGTCCTCGCCCTCCCACCGGCCGAGCGACTCGGGCGAGGTGCCGAGCCCGTCGGCCAGTTTCTCGAAGAGGACGTCGGCCCGACGTAGCAGGAACCGGAGCACGTTCCCGCAGTATTGGGCGTCCATGTCGTCAAGGCGGTGGCGGCGGTCCTGGGCGTCCTGCCAGACCTCGTCCTGGTTGAGGAGAGTCACATAGTGCTCCTCCAGTGTCCAGGTCCTGTCGTTCTCTTTGGGCACGCCGCTCAGCCGGTCCCGTACAGCCTCGTGCGCCTCACACGCTTCGCGCAGCGGCTCCTCGAACTCGGAGGGTCCTCGCGCCGCGAGCCGCCGGTAGATCTCCACGACCTCGCCGGTGACGGCCAGGGCCTCCTTCCCCTGCCCGCTCTGTGCAAGGCAGGTGCCGAGGGAGGCAAGGATCGTGGCCA
The DNA here is from genome assembly GCF_003721215.1 of Streptomyces botrytidirepellens. Taxonomy (NCBI): domain Bacteria; kingdom Bacillati; phylum Actinomycetota; class Actinomycetes; order Kitasatosporales; family Streptomycetaceae; genus Streptomyces; species Streptomyces botrytidirepellens. Next base: position 25,338 of record NZ_RIBZ01000117.1, on the reverse strand, counting down.
ACAGGGGCTCGTGGGCGGCGGGGTTGACGGCCACCAGCCGTCGGCCGATCTCGACCGCCTCCCGCAGGGCGCTCAGCGCGCCATCGCGGTGGCGCGCGCCCCATCGGTAGGTCGCGAGATTGGTCAGTGCCGTCGCCAACCCTGCCTCGTCCATCGCTATGGATCGTGTGAGGTCGGGACCGTCCATCGCGGGCCCGGCGGCGGCCACGAGCCGCCGGGTGATCTCGACGGCCCGCTCCGCGGCGGTGAGGGCCTCCGTCCAACGGCGCAGCTTCCAGGAGTAGACGGCCGTGTTGGCCAGCGCCATCGCCAGACCCGGCTCGTAGAGCGCGGGGGCGGTCGCGGCGAGCCGCTGGAAGATCCCCATGGCCCTCTGAGTGGCAGCCAGGGCCTCCTCCGGCTTCCGCGCCTCCGACATGCCTTGGCCGAGGTGGGACAGGGAGAGCGCGAGGCCGGGTTCGTACGTCGTGGGATCGGCGGCGGCCAGGCGCTCGAAGATGCCGACCGCCTCCTTCGCGGCTCGGCGGCTCGCTTCCTTGCGGTCCGCCTGGAGGGCGCGCTCGCTCAGATCGGCCAGTGCGGCGGCGAGGGCGGGCTCATACGTGGTGGGGGCGGCGGCCGCCAGCCGACGGAAAATGCCTACTGCCTTCTCGGTGGCGGCCAATGCCTCCTCCCGATGCCCCGCCCGCAACATCCTGAACCCGAGGTCCTGATACAGACGGGCGTGTTCGGCAGGGTCGTCGGTGGCGGCGAGCCGATGGCCGGTGAGGCGCTGAGTGAAGGCGGCGACCCCGGCGTCGAGGTCCACCTGACCGTGACGGGGAATGTGCGCGGCCACGGCCTCCAGGACCGCGGTGTCGAGGTCGAGGGAGGCGAGTGCGGTCAGGGCCGCACTGCCGGCAGCGACGGCCAAGGCGGGATCCGCGCGCAGCAGGGATTCCAGGTGTCGGACGGTGTGCGGCCAGCGGTGCGGCGCCGCCGCAGAGGCCAAGAAGGTCAGGGCGCGGGCGAGGTGTGCGGGCGGCGAGCCTTGTGCGTCGCGGGCGATGAGCCTGCCGGTGGCGTCAACCGCCCAGGGAAGGGTGGGGTAGCCGGTCGCCTCGTGCCCGGGGAGGCTCAGTGCCAGGAAGTCCTCGGCGAGCCGGTCGGGGTAGAGCGGTTCCAGGACGGCACCGGGCTCCTGCGGCGGGTAACAGGCGGTGTGGTCGGCCAGCAGCCGACCGGGGCGCTCCAGATCCAGACGGCTCAGCAACGCCGTGCCCTCTGAGTGTGCGACGGCCCCGGTGAGGGTGGCGGTGAAGACCACTTGGCTCATTGCGCCGGGCGGAGTCTCGAAGTCCAGGCCCTCCAGCCGGTTCTCGTAGAGCTGGGTCCAGTGCCTGCGTTCGCGGCCCAGAAGATAGGCGGACAGGCCCGCCATGTCGCTGGGGGCGCTGCTTCCCCGGGTGTGGGCGTCGACGGCCACCAGTGCGGCCATGTGCAGGGCGAGGATCAGCCCGAAGTCCGGTCGGTCCAGGTAGTCGGGCGGATCGATGACGGACGGGTCGACGAGTCCGTAGCGGGCGGCGAAACAGTCCCGGGCCACAGTGAACATGGCCTGGCGCTCGCCGAGTTCACCGGCCCGGTCCGTCAGCGGCCGCAGCGCGTGGTCGCCGGTCCCCACCGCGGCGTCCTCCAGCGCGGCGCGTACGGCGGGCCAGGGGGTGACCGAGCGGGCCAGCAACAGCAGCCGGGTCGGTAGTGGCCGGTCGAGCAGCTTGTTGCTGAACAGCCAGGTCAGGTGGGACAAGGGCCAGCGGTCGGCGTAGTCGATGATCAGCAGCAGTCCAGCGGCACCGTCGAGTCGCAGGTCCTGGCTTCCCAGGTGTGGCTGGATCGCACCGGAACCATGAGTGGCCGTGACGACCTTCCAGCCCGCCGCGGCGCTGTCGGCGGCGAACTGGTCCGCCAGCCGGGTCTTGCCCTGCCCGCCGGGGCCGTGCAGCCAGGTGGCCGCGGTGCGCGGACCGCCGCCGTCCCGCCACGCGGCCAGCTCGGCCTGCTCCCGATCGCGGCCGGTGAAGTCCACGATCCGGAAGCGGGCGTTGAGCAGGCGACTGGGCTGGGCGGTGAACCATGCGGTGTCCTGGTCCGTGGGAACGGAAGGCGGGCAGTACTCGGAGAGCAGATAGACCGGACCTCGGTCGGGGAAGACATGCAGATCGGCACCGACGACGCCGTACCCGAACCCGTTGTCGACGCGGACGACCTGTCGGGTTCCTGGGCCCGCATCACTCACTGGGCGTCCCCGGTGCCGCCTCCCGGTCCGGGAGGTGCCTGGTGCACGATGACGTTGCCGCCTTGGACCGCGAAGACCTGCCCGCCGTCTTTGGCAACGTTGTTCTGCACCCATGCGCGCTGCGTCTCGGGCAGCCGCTTCTGGACCTCGCTGATCAGTTCACGCAGTTCATCGACGGCGTCCGGGTGCTGGTCCAACAACGATTCCAGCTCCAGCAACCACACCGGAAGCAGGCTCTGGCGGACCCGCTCGGCGTCGTCCGCCCGTGCGACCAAGGCCGCGTTGTTGTCCAGCTGGGCCTCGATGGCTGCCTGCTGGTCTTCTCCCCGACGGCGGAACAACCTCGCGACTCCACCGCGCGCGGCTATCCAGGAATCGGTGGCCATGGCCCCGACCACCGTGGTTCCCCCGGCCAGAATCAGTTCCTCCAGCATCATGCCCCCTCGCCCTAGGCTCCCGTGAACGCTGCCGCGTACGGATATTGTCCATGGCGAGATCGAGTCTCGCCCTTGGGCCCTCCTTCTTGGGCCGTGTTCCACCTGAGAGGCGGACGTTCGTCCGCCTCTTCCAGGTCCGCCCGATGGTCGATTTCGACAGTCCGGTACATGCGGCCTGGGAAGCCCGCGCAAGGATTTCGGCGTTGTTCGCAGCGGTCGATCGACCGAGCAGCGTGAGGCACCAGCAGGCGGCAGAAGACCAGGTAGAGCAGTCGCAGACCCACGATCACTGATCAGGCTCATACTTGGGCCAACACAAAGCCCTAGGTCAACCACCGTACGGCGATAAAGACACCCTTCAGGGGACCACGGCGGTGGCGAGCGCGGCGAGGGCCTCGTGTGCGGACTTCACGGCGTTGGGATGCTTCAGCTTCCCGTCATATGAATCGGTGAGCGAAGCGATATAGATCTGTCCCATCACAAGCAACAAGATCCCTACCACCACCGCCCCCGGAAGGCCGGCGAACCACCTGATCCAGGCTGGTGCTCCATGCCCTCTCGCAGTGATCAACGCAGCCACTTCGAGGAAGGTCAAGACGACCAGGTTGAATGTCTGGAAGTAGAGATCAATGTCATACCAGAGGGTTTGTGAAATGGATCCATCGATGCGCACCTGATGCTGGTGACGGGCTTCCACGACGATCGCCAGAATCACAACGGGGATCACCTGGGCCAGTACCGCAGCGAAATTTTCCTCGCTCATGCGGCGATATTGGCAGGCCAGTGGGATGGAAAGGCGGAGGTTGATCGGTGAGCTTCAGGCAGCCCGGCATGGCCACACTAATGGCTGAGCCTGCTGGATTTGAAGGCAGTTGCACGCAAGTATGGCTGCCTGGAGTAAGAGAGTCCAACGATCTTGGCAAACCAGGAGAGGCCATACCTCTGAGACTGATCCGTTGTCCTGGCGACTTGAGACAGCAGAACCACGAATGGTCAGAACGCACGCCCAGGCCGTGAACTCCCAGAACCTACAATCACCCAACTGTTGGGTCTTACGCCTGATGTCGTAATCGCACGAGCCGTGTCGTACCGATGTCGTATGCGACATCGCCGTGAGACTAGCGCGTGGGTGGGTGTTGCTGCCCTGGGTGTGTGGTGCTCGTCGAGCTCCCGTTGGACTCGACGCGTTTCAGCGGTCCGTCCGTCTGTGGTGGCGGATCTTGTTGCCGTTCCTCTGTGGGCTAATCAGCCACTCCATGGATTGGGCGGCGCACAGAGCCGGCGAGCACGAGATATACGGAGGTACCAGTGAAGGCAATCGTCGCGACGGATCCGGCCGCGGAAGCAGCTGGGATCACACTCGCGGAGCGGCATGAGCCGACGCCGGCGATCAACGACGTCGTCGTTGAAGTCCTTGCGTCGGGCTTCGTCCCCGCGGAGTGGGAGTGGCCCTCGACGTGGGTCGATCGCGCCGGTCGCGATCGAGCCCAGGCGATCATCGGCCACGAGTTCGCCGGAGTGGTCACCTCCCTCGGCTACGGTACGACGGGGCTCTCGCTGGGACAGCGGGTGTTCGGGATCACGGACTGGCACCGCGATGGAACCCTGGCCGAGTACGCGGCCGTGGAGGCACGCAACCTGGCGCCGCTGCCAGGAAACGTCGACTTCACGGTGGGTGCGAGCCTGCCGATCTCCGGCCTGACCGCGTGGCAAGGTCTGTTCCAGCACGGCCGTCTTCAGGCGGGGCAGAGCGTCCTCGCACACGGCGCCGCCGGCGCAGTCGGGTCTGTGGTTACGCAGCTCGCCCGGGAGTTCGGCGCCTACGTCATCGGTACCGGGCGGGCGGCGGACCGCCAGGCGGCGCTCGACTTCGGCGCGAACGAGTTCCTCGACCTCGCCACCGAGGATCTCGACGACATCGGCGGAGTCGACGTGGTCTTCGATGTCATCGGCGCTGACGTCCAAAGGCGCTCGGCGAGAATCATCCGGCCTGGCGGGACGCTGGTGTCGGTGGTCGGGCCTGTTGAGGCTCGCCCTGTCGACGGCTTGGCGGTCGACTTCGTCGTCGAGTCCGTTCCGAGTCAGCTGGTGGAGATCGTCGACCGGGTGCGGGACGGGCGCCTTCGCACGCACATCGGAACCGTCGCGGCCCTCGACGACGCCGTCCCTGCGCTCAACCCGACCGAGCGGCGCAAGGGCAAGACCGTCATTCGCGTGCACCCCTGAGCGCCCTGGGATGAGCCAACAGCGGTGGTGGGCTGGACGACCGCTGACCTGCCCGGTGTCGGACGAGGAAATGCCACGGACTTGAGACTGATCATGGTGACACGGCCGTGAGACAACCAAGAAAGCCCAGGTCGCAAAAGATCGACATGCCGGACGCGGCGAGACCCTACAGGCTCCAGCCTAGGCCAACGCCGGAGGGAAGCGCCTGGCCAGCCCACATGCGATATTCGAACTAGAATCCGAATCATGGACGCGAAGGAGGCGTGGCGGGCCAAGGCCGGGCCGTGGGCCAGGGCCACGCTCGCGGACGGCCAGCAGCTGGACGTCGTGGTCGTCAGCCGCACCCGCACCCCGGACGGCCGCTGGTGGTACGAGTGCGAGGCCATCCTTCCCGCTCGGCACGAAGGGCCTGACGGCACCACCAAGGCCATCGGTGCGCCCACCCCGATCAGCGTCGAGGCTGATGACATCGCGTGATTCCTGGCGAGGACTACTCGCTGGTGCCGACGGAGGGGGCTGTCGCAGGCAGGCAATGGGTGGTTGAAAAAGCGCCGCACCACTCCACCCACTACCCGAACCGATCACCGAACCCGACCAGCTCACCCATCTCAACGTCCATCGACGCGATCACCTCGGCGGCCTCCTACACGAGTACCGGCACGCCGCGTGACCAGCACGGACGCAGTTCTTGGCACCTACAACGTTGATGAGATGGCGCTGGTTCCAGATCAGCGTCCGGTCGAGGAGTTCGCGTCGGCAGGTCGCTACCCAGCGTTCCATCACCGCGTTCATCCGCGGCATCATTACACCGGTGCGCACGGTCTGGGTCCCCGCGTCGGCGAGGATGCGTCGAACACCTGCGGGTACTTCCCGTCCCGATCGCGGATCAGGAACCGTGCCCGGCACCTGGCGTCCTCCAGGTCCATGACCAGATTGCACGCCGCCTGGGCAACCCATGCCGCAGTCGGGTGCGCGGTCGCGCCCAGGACCCTGATGCGACGGCTGGACTGCTCGATCACCGTCAGCACATATAGTCTCGCGCCGGTGAGGGTGACGGTCTCGAAGAAGTCGCACGCCAGCNCGCGCCGGTGAGGGTGACGGTCTCGAAGAAGTCGCACGCCAGCAGGGCATCGGCCTGTGAGCGCAAGAAAGCGGCCCATGTCGCGTCCGTGCGCTGCGGCGCCGGGTCGATTCCTGCGGCGCGCAGGATCTCCCAGACCGTCGAGGCTGCGACCTTGATCCCGAGCACTGTGAGCTCGCCGTGTATCCGGCGATACCCCCAGGTCGGGTTCTCCTGCGCCAGCCGGATCACGAGTAGCCTGATGGACCGGACCGTTCGCGGCCGACCCGTGCGTTTTGGGCGTGAACGCACGGCGTGCCTGCGGCGCAGCAGGTCGCGGTGCCAGCGAAGTACGGTGTCCGGCGTCACCAGCAGTCGAAGCCGACGGAGGCGCTGCTTGGGAAGGCGATGGAGCAAGGCAGCGAGGAAAGTGCGGTCCTCGGGCGCGAACCGCGGGCGGACTCCGCCGAGCTGCCACTCCAGCACAGCGAGTTGGTGCCGCAGCGCCAGGATCTCCACGTCCTTGTCCCGGTCGCTCAGCGGCAGCAACCGTAGTGCGGCGAAGGCGTTCGTTACCGTCAGATAGGCCAGGCGCAGTAACACAATTGATCATTATGTCGGTCAACGCTGACGCGCCGGAACACCGCCCACCCGCCATCGGCAAGACAACGTGATCCATTCTTTCACCTGCACGGATGGACTTTTCGGCACCCACAACGCCCTGGCTGCTCCAGCGGGACGAGCGAGCCCTCTGCCACATTGACCAGGGCGCTGGTAGAGAGGCGCCCCGTGCTCGCCCGCCGGGACGGTCCTGGCCGCCGCCGTCCCGGGCCAGTTCGCGGGAGCTACCGTGAGCTGACCCGCAGGGCGAGATGGTGCTCTCCGCGTAGGCGGAGGGGAGCTGTCGGGGGGCGGCATGGATGATCGAGGGATGCTTGTCTGTGTGCCCCGGCCAAGGAACGCGTACGGACAAGTCCCGCACCCGCAACGGCTGACAGCAGCACCCCACCGACCCATGGAGCTCCTGTGTCCCCTACGGCCACCGCGGCCGCCCGCATCGCACTCGTGGTCCTCTACACCGACCACTTGGAGGAAAGCCGCGAGTTCTACACAGCCCTGGGCCTGCCCTTCGTTCGTGAGCAGCACGGCAGCGGCCCGGTCCACTACTCCACCACCCTTTCAGACGGCATGGTGATCGAGCTCTACCCCGCCACCGCCAAACGGCCCGCCAGCAGCGCCCGACTGGGCTTTACCGTGGATGGCCAGACCTTCACTCCGCCGCTGGCTTCCGGACGGCATGTGGTGAAAGATCCGGACGGACGGATGGTCGAGCTCTACGCAGCCTGTTAGACGAAGTACAGCAGTACTTCGCCGGCTATTCGACAACCCTGATCCTAAAGGTGAAGATCGGCGGGACCCTGACCAGTCCAAGCGGTCCAGCGCCCGGCGTCGGCGAAGGCGTGCAGCGCCGCCGCGCGGACGCCCAGGGCCAGGCCAAGGCGGCGGTGGTCGGAGGGTGCCAGTCACAGCTTGAAAACCATTCCCCGCCAGGTCCACCCTGAGTCGAGGACTGTGTTGCGCAGGGGATCCTTCATCTCCCGCGAGTCGAAGCCGAATGTCTGAACCCTTTGCTTGCGACCGTCGGACCCCTGCTCGTGGGTCCATCGCTTGGAGATCGTGGTCGTCGGCCCCCGGCTGTACTTGCCCGAGGTGGCGACCTTGGGGGTGGTCCCGGCCCATGTCACCTCCCACTGCTCGTCGAGGGTGCGCACCTCGCGCTTTTCCGGGACCAGACGCATCCGGATGCGAAATTGCCGGTCCAGCTCACTCCGGGCGAAGAAGGTCTGCCAGGCGGGTTCCTGGAGCCGCCACTCCGCCACCAGGTCAGCCTTCTCCGCGGGGCGGGCTTCGCGTACGACGAACGGCACGTCCGGCCCGTTGAGCGCGAGCAGCGCGGCCCGCACGTGAGTGGCGGGCAGCGGTGCGGCCTCACGGTCGGGGTGTTGGGTGCCGGTGTATTTGTCCCAGAAGCGGCCCATCGCTACGCCTCCGCCCGGGTATCAGGTCGAACCGTGCGCAGGAACTCTTGGAAGTCACCCACGACGCTGTCTTCCTGCCTGGTGGTGGAGGTCAGGATCAGCCGGACCACCGCCCGCTTGTGCGGACTGTTCCCGTCCACCATGGCCAGGTAGACCTGGGACTGCACGAGGTCGCGTCGGGCGCCGTCGGTGACGGCCGACAAGGTCAGCCTCTGGGCCAGGCCGGGCGCGGCTTCGGAGCCGAGCTCGCGGCGGCTGGCCACCACCACCGATTCGGCAACCTCGTGCAGGCGCTCCACCGCTTCGTCGGCCATGTCGGCCAGCGTCGCCTCGTCCGGCCGGAAGCCTCCGTCGATGGTGATGTTGGCGGTGAACCCGGCATCCGGCTGCGAATGCAGCGCAAGGAAGGCCACCCCGGGGGCGCCGGCCTCGTCCGCAGGGGCAGGTTGCCAGCCCTCCGGCAGGCTGAACTCGATCGGCACCGGCAGTGTTGTAGGCACCTCACGTCCTCCTTCCATGGGGAAGTGCATCAGTCAAACAAGCCGACGACGCCGTCCTTGACTGAGCCGGCCGCGTCGCCCACGAAGTCGGCCGCGTCACCCGCGGCGTCGGTAACCTTGTCCGGGTCGACCGTGAACTCCGCACCTACGGAGCCGCCGAACCCCAGGCTGCCGCCCAGTTTGCCGCCGAAGTGGAACTTGCCGTCTTCCTCCATACCGAAGGTCAGCTTGGCCTCCCCGCCTATGCCAAACATGCCCTCGGCCGTACCGCCGCCACCGAGACCAGCGACCTCCCCGCCTCCGGCGACGGAAACCTTACCGCCGGCAAAGCCCTTCACACCGGCGTTGATGCCCTCCAGGCCCGCCCCGCCGCTGACCGCGACCTCGCCACCGGCGAACGCCTCGGTGCGCAGGTAGGTGCCGAGGTGCCCGTACTGGGCTCGGCCCTCAGCCAAGCCGCGTCCGCCCACGGACCCTTCGGCCTTGCCCGTGATGCCCTCATTGGTGATTCCCCAGTTCGCGGTGGCTCTGGCACCCGCATAGGCATCGGCGATCCCGGAGAGCTTCCATAGCCCATTGGTCAGTGACCCCTCAGCGGTCGCATGACCGAGATCCGCGTACCGCTTGTAGGTTCCCTCCTTGCCGTACTTGACGCCGCTGATGGTGACGCCGGAATCGGGGCCGGAGGCCGACGCCGTGCCCTCGGACTTCCACCCGTCGACCTGCGTGGCGGTCTTGCCGTCCTTTGCCTGGCGTGCCTCGTAGACCTCGATGTCGCCGATGGCCTTGGGGTTGAAGTCGTGGCCGCCTAGGCGGAAAGCATCCGCGGCGTCGATACCGGCGGCCCCGCGCAAGGCCAGCTTGACGCTCTTGTCTACTTCGTCGACGTCCTGGACAGCCTTCTTGATCGCGTGAGTCCACGTGGACTCGGCCTCGCGTGTCCTGCGGCAGAAATCGTCGTAGTCCGTGTCCTTCTTGGCGGACTCGTCCAGCTGACTCCAGTCGTAGGAGGCCTTGCCCTGAGAGTCGATGAGAAAGTGTTTCTTCTGGGCATCATCGACCAGGTCCTTGACCGCCTTGATCAGCGTGGTGAGTTGCGCGTGCGCGTCGCGCAGCAGCGAGGCGATTGCCCTCGCCTGCGTCTGGGCGGCTGCGAGCTGGCCCTGTGTCCCCTTGAACTGCGCGTATGCCGCTTCGGCGGATATTCCGATCCACTCGCCGTCGTCCGCTACAGACAACACTTTCTTCTTATAGAGGGTCTCGACCTTCTTGAACGCCTCGGCCATCTCGTCCCACTGGGTAGCCGCCGCGGTAAGCGACCCCAGCTTCGTGGTGACGACTTCCTGATACGTCAGCATGGCTACAGTCGGCCCCTAGTTATCGTCCAGCCGAGACTGGGCGTGAAACCGGTCAAGAAGATCGCTGTTCTGGCGGCTAAGGCCATTTCCGGTTTGGTAGTCGAAATCCAGAAAGTCCTGCGCCGTCCTCTGGAGCGCCGTCTCGTCAGCGGACAGCCGTGCCTGGAGTCTCTGCACCTGCAGGTCCCATTCGGCTTGGACATCCGTGAGACCTGTTGCCGTGGCCCATCCATTGAACGCGACCACAGCTTTGGAGGTCTCCTCGTCGGCTTTCGTGCCTGCTGTGCCGGTGTCAGGTCGAATATCTTCTCGGAGCGCCTTCGCGGCGCCAGCCTTGCCCGATTCGTTTGTCTTGAGCCTGTCCCGGCCCTCCGGGCTGCCCCCCTTGGCCATGTGGCCGTCTCCCGTCTCCCTCAGGATGGTCAAGATCGTTGACACACTGACCCAGTAAGACGATCACATGTAAGCGGCAGTTTCCAGAACCTGACGCATCATGTGCTCCAACTGGTACGCGTCGCTACGCGGCCGCGCTGCTGGAGGCATGCCGGGCGGGGAATGGGTTCCCGCGCCGGAGGAACGCGAGTTCGCCGAAGACCTGGCCCGAGGGGCGCCCTACGACGCCTCATCACAACGCCCACTGAACGACCGGATCGAGCAGACCGCCAGAACAACGGTGCTCCATACAGACTGAGGTGAGCCGACTTGCCCAATGTTCGTGGCCGGTTGCCTGACCGGGTGATGCCGACGTTATTCCGCACCTCGCACCGAGTCCGGTACAAGGTTTCGCGCACACCCTCCTCGGGCGGGGTCACCAGCCGATGTGGGTGGCGATCCATCCGGCCAGGCCGTCTTCGTCGCCCGGCGTAGGCAGGTCGGGGCCGCAGGCCAGTGGGGTGTAGGACAGCTGCAGGTGGGTGAGGTAGCCGTAGGGGCCGGTGTCGGCTGCCGGTCCGAGGATCAGGGCGTGGGTGGGGGTGCGCCAGATGCGATGCGTCAGCGCGGGCTCGGCGGCCATGGCGTCGGACGGCAGAGCAGTCCGCTCAGGGGGTGTGCCGAGGTGCTCGGTCACCGCCTGGGCTGCCTTGGCGAGCACGGCCTCGCAGTCCTGGTCGGTGCACGGCCTGCGGCTGCTCCAGCCGGGCTGCTGGGCCCAGTGGTCCATCAGGTCGTACAGCCACGGTCCGTTGGTCATCCGCTCATCGTCCGGGTCGAGAGGGTACAGCTGGCCGAAGACCAGGAAGTGCCGGGCATCTGGGTTGCCGAACGGGTTGAGGTCGTCGGTGCCCAGCACGTGTCCGCCTCCGGTGTGGAAGGCTTCGCAGACCAGATCCGCCATGCTCCATCCGCGGTCTCGCAGCTTTGCATCGATGGCGTCGTCGTCGCAGAGGCGCGGCTCGGTCGGCAGCGCTAGGAGCTCGGCGATGGCCGCGGCCGTCAACGGTCGGTGGGCGAGGACATGTACGGGGATCGGCATGTCGGTCACTGTAGAGGCGGCCTGTTGCTGTCGGAACTGGTGAGCATCGCGCCCGACCACGACTATCAGCGGCCTTTGAACTGCTGCTGGAGCGCAGCTTGTGCGAGAACCCTGTACACAATTCAGTAGGGCGGCGTCACGCCGACGAGGGCCGCGCGGTTCGACGGGCGGCCTTCGGGGCCGGGCCTTGTCCTCTCTACCCAAGTGGAGATGAGCCGGTCAGCACGTGGCGGAGCGGCTGTCCGCTGCCTGCGCGACCACACCCGGCCCGACCTCGTCGACCATGGCTTCGGGCCGGCATTCCCAGCCGACTCGCTTATCAGCGGTGTGTAGGGTCGCCGATCAATGACTGATGACTGGCGCAAGGACCGGATCGGCAGCGCGCTCAGGGGCGGGAATCCCACTGTGCTCCGGAGATTGGAGGCTGGATTCGCGGTGATCGGGGACGTCCAGTTCCTGCCGGGATACTCGGTGCTCCTGGTGGATGACCCTGCAGTCCAGCGGTTGTCGGCGCTTCCCAAGAGCAAGCGGCTGGCGTTCCTGTCCGACATGGACAAGCTCGGCGAGGCCGTCGAACGCGCGGGCAAACGGCTGGACCCGGCCTTCCAGCGGGTCAATCTGGAGATTTTGGGAATCACTGACCCCTTCCTGCATGCGCATGTGTGGCCGCGGTTCGACTGGGAGCCAGCCGATCTGGTGGGTAGGCCCGTGTGGCTTTATCCGCGCCAGCGGTGGAGCGACAAGCGGTATGCGCTTGGCCCGCAACATGATGTTCTGCGCCAGGCAATCACCGAAGAACTGGACCGACTCATGCGGCGCGGATGTCAGTGACGATTGGCTCCAATCCACGGGGCTCACGCGGGCCCCTCACGACCGCCGATGCCCGCCCCGACCCGCGGCGAGATGAGGGTCTGAGCGGGGAGAGCCGGGCGACGTCCTCGTTCAGCACTTCGTGCTCCCGCTGGTCCGCGGGCAGCGCCCGCAGGGTCAGGGTGGTGACGCCGTTGTTCAGGTAGCGGGTGGTCCACAGCACCGCGGTGTTCAGCACCAGGCCGAGCGCGCCGAGCTGGTCTTGTCCGGACTGGCCCAGCTGACGGCCGGGCAAGGGGCATGCGCCAATCGAGTCACTGAAAGTAGTGGTTGGAAATCTTGGAACCCATGGGCACCCAGGTGTGTCGCCCGCCGCTGCGTCGTGTGACAAGGCACTCGGGATCAGGCGACAATCCAGCGCATGGATGACGCGTTCACGCTCCTTCGGCAGGCGGTCGACCTGCTGCCCCCGGATGCCGTAGCAGAGAACGGCCAGACGGTCGCAGACGTTCGCAGGGACATCCAGCTCCAGGAGTGGGAGATGGCGCTCGATGTGCTCATCGAGATCGCGGACGTCCATCCGACATCCATCACCTTCTGGGAGAAGCTCGCCGAAGCCGCTCGACAGATAATGCTCGACCGCAGCCGCCATTGGTGCGAGTGGCGGGGTTGGGAGGTCGAGCACGGCACGATCCGTGCGGCCTTGACCCTGCTGGGAGCTGACGAGGGCGGACGCCAGAGCGCCTTCTCAGGAGACGGCCAGCTCAGGCCTCTGTGGGACATCGGTCACCGCACCGCAACTGGACAGCAAGATCTGAATATTGCGCGGATTTGGGTGGAGTTCGCACCGCAGCTCGGCCCGGGAGAGACAGCCGACGTTCGCCTGGCTCCTCTGCAACCCGAGAAGTGGCAGCATCTGAAGCCCGGTGACGTGATCACCATGCACGAGGCCCAACCCGCCGCCGGCATCGCCGAAATCATCGAAGTCCTGCCGCCTCGCGCCTGAGGCCACTGGGCGGCCAGTGGGGGTTCACGCGATGGAGTGCCGGTCGATCAATGCGGCCACGACAGACCGAATGCAGGGCGGCAGCCCGGCGGAGAATATGCGCTCCCCGGCCGCGGCAGCCTTGTAGGGGCCAAAAACCTCATCCGAGCTGGTCATGACGGGCGAGCGCTGCGGTGGACCCACCGACCTCGTTGCCGACCCAGCCTCTCCCCCACCAGCATGGTGGGGTGCCGCTGCGACTGCTCTACCTGACCTTGACGAACGTGTTCACCTTGATACGGCTCCTGCCGCGGAATGAGCACGACAAAGACGCCGAGATCCTGGCCCTACGCCACCAACTCACCGTGCTGCAGCGACAGACCAACAAACCGAAGCTCACCTGGCCAGACCGCGCGCTGCTGGCCGCTCTGCTCCGCCCCCTTCCCCGGATACATCTTCGCCCTACCGCTGATCGTCACTCCCGACACGGTGCTGCGCTGGCACCGTGACCTGCTGCGCCGCCGCCACGCGAAGGCATCCCGCCCCAAGCGCCCGGGACGACCTCGCACGGTTCGTTCCATCCGCGCCCTGGTGTTACGGCTGGCCGAGAAAATTCCAGCTGGGGCTACCGGCGTATCCACGGCGAACTCGCCTCCCTCGGCATCAAGGTCGCCGCCGGTACCGTGTGGAACATCGTCAAGGAGCACGGCATAGAACCAGCGCCCGAACGCGACCACACCACCTGGGCGACTTTCCTGCGCTCTCGGGCCCAAGCCATCCTCGCCGCCGACTTCTTCAAGACCAAGACTCTCAATGGAGCGACGCTCTACGTCCTCGCGGTGATCGAGCACGCCACCCGCCGCGTGCGGATCCTCGGCGCGACGGCACATCCCACCGCCACCTGGGTCACCCAGCTCGCCCGCAACATGGCCATGGATCTCCAAGACGCAGGCACCAAAGTGAAGTTCTTGATCCGGGACCGGGACGTTCGGTACCCGACATCCTTCGACACTGTCCTCCAAGCCAAGGGTATCGCGGTCCTCCAGACCGGCGTCCGGATGCCGCGCATGAACGCGATCACGGAGCGTTGGGTGCGGTCATGCCGAACCGAACTCCTCGACCGCACCCTCATCTGGAACCAGCGCCATCTCCTCCACGCACTGCGCGAGTACGAGGCGTTCTACAACGAGCACAGACCTCACCGCACTCTCGCAAGCGCCGCACCACTCCACCCCCTACCCGAACCGATCACCGTCCCCGACCAACTCACCCATCTCCACGTCCATCGACGCGATCGCCTCAGCGGCCTCCTGCACGAGTACCGACATGCTGCGTGACCAGCACGGACGTAGTTCTTGGCACCTACACCGCTGTCGACCACCTCTTCCCCTACTCCCTGATGCGGCGCTTCGGCGGCGTATCAGGCTGGGACGGACCGGACTTGGATCTCATCTGGAACCTCGCGCCCGCACACCAAGCGTGCAACAGCGCGAAGAGCGACCGGCTCCCCACCCCCGAAGAACTCCACCGGCTCGCTCAGCTCAACGAGGCGATCATGCACTCCCCTCACCCGCTCAGGAAAACCCTCCAGCTCAGCTTCCGCAGCATGCGGCACAGCGCCAACCCACCGGAGCACTGGCCGCACTTCCTGCGCCAGGTCCAAATCGCCTGCGATTGAGCACCGCCAGAGCCCGTCAAACCAACCCACGGGTCAGATGCCGCCCAGGCTGTCCGGCTTCCCGTGCCACTCAGGCCTGATACATCAACGACAAGAGCACCGCACTCGAGCGATACGCAGGTAAGCAGTGGTCGTCGACCACCACGCCAAGCGCACACACAGCGGGGACATTATTCTCGCTCGCTTGGCACACTTTTTCTTCCGGCCCAGCCTCCGCAAACAGTCTCCCTATGGCGCTCCAGAGCCGGATACAGCGCTCACGCCCTGGGAGTGCCCTATCTGCCGGCAGACGCCAAGGGGCTTTGCCGCGCCTTGACGCAGGCTATCCACGGCGACCAGGACACCCGCGCGCTAGCTGCCTGCGGAGACCGGCCCGGAGAGATCACCAGTGCCCCACCCCACCCCTGTCGCATGGGGAGCACGACGCCGTACTCCCACCCAGAAAGGGGGCCGGGAGCCGACAAGGGGTTCTTATGCCTCTCGATGCAGAGAGCATCCAGATCGATGGGGTGACCTCAGGGGCCTACGATTGACGACGGCACGCAGGGGCTCGGTACGGCGCAGCAGATCTACCGGATCGGGCGACGGACGAATCGGACACCGTTGACACGTCCGCGAGTTGGGAGCACGAGGGCTCCCAGAGGGCTCCCCATCGCTCCCAGCCCAGACACGACAAAGGCCGCTTCCGCTACCCGCGGAAACGGCCTCCGACCTGCGAAAACGCTGGTCGGGACGACAGGATTTGAACCTGCGACCCCTTGACCCCC
Source organism: Streptomyces botrytidirepellens (assembly GCF_003721215.1). NCBI lineage: Bacteria > Bacillati > Actinomycetota > Actinomycetes > Kitasatosporales > Streptomycetaceae > Streptomyces > Streptomyces botrytidirepellens. The sequence continues at coordinate 9,726 of NZ_RIBZ01000117.1, read as the reverse complement.
AGCCGCGTGGCAATTCTTCTCTTATGTTCCACTTTAAGACTCTCGCCGATCTGCCACGCCGTCAAGCTCCGTACGACGCCGTACACGGAAGCAGTCAAGTGGCACATGGATCAGCTTCGACGCGGTGCATAGCGACCCACCGAACAACGCAACTACCCAGGAGACTGCTACCAAGCACCCGACACCTGACCAGGTCGGATGTAATATTCGGCACCCACACCGGTATCGCAGCTACGTCACCGCCTGCCTCATCCCAGCCTCGGCCAAGTCCGGCTCGACGACCTCGGCTACTCCCACATCGCCGGCTTCGTCCACACCCAACTCGCCCACGGCCGCGACAAAGTCCTCCACGCATACCGACATGCCGCGTGACCTGGGCCGGATGTTGATGCGGCGCCCGTACAACCCTGTGCGTCCCCGGCAGGCGTGGACTCCCAGCAAACACGGAATGGTCGTGTGCGATTATCCCCGGTGGGTGTTCATTCAGTGACGACGCGAGTGGGCTGGGGGGAAAGTTGTCGTTGCGCGATCTGATCCGTGACGAGATGGCCGCATCAAGGCCGCGTTCGGAGCGACTGGCGGCGCTACGTTCGGAGCGGCTGTATTTTCAGCGGCCGGATGAGCCGGGCTTCTTGGTTTCGGAGACGGAACAGGGGCCGGTGGTGTCGGTCTTCACCTCCTTGGAACAGCTCGCGCTGTTCGCCGGGCCGTGTGGGTGGGCATCGACGACCGTGGAGGATCTGGTGGAGCTGCTGCCCAAGGGTGTGCGCGCGTTGGTGGACCCGCTGGGCCCACGGGCGTTCTTGCTGGACGCCGAAGCGCTTCAGGCCACCGACGAGCAGGGGGAGCACGATGGCGGAGCATGACGGGGGAGCTTCGAGCTCCGGTGGTCCGAAGCCGGGTGATGGCTACAGGATCGAGATCGCGTCGGTGCGTAAGGTGCTGCAGCCGCTGGAGGAGTCCGTCGTCGCGGCCCGCAAGATCAAGGGCGACTGGAAGACGCTGGCCGAGACCATCCAAAACTCCGCCGACTTCGACATCTACGACTCGGCCGAGAAGATGCTTTCGTCCTGGGGTTTCGGGGGCGGGTCGCCGAGCACACGCTCACCGTGGTGGAGACGCTCCGGCAGGTCATCGCCGCGTACATCCTGGCCGACCTGCTGCGCGTCAAGGACTTCACACCGACCGCGGACAACATGGCCAAGCTGCCCTTCGGCGAGGCGGGCCTGAAGGCGTGGCAGGCAGGATCCCGGCCGAAGTTCGATCCGGCGCCTGAGATCTATCAGGAACCGTGGCTCGATGACGGCGGGACAGGCGGCACGCAGGACGTGCCCACCAACCCCCGCAAGCGCTACGACGGCGGCTGGGAAGTCGACGGCGGGTCGAAGGGAACGATCGCATGACCCAGCGCGATGCCACGGAGGGTGGCACGACCGAGCGGATACCACCGGGTGCGAAACCATCGGAGGTTATCTACGGCAGCCCGTCGGATATCGAGGACCTGGCGGTCAAGCTGCGCGCCTACGCGGGCGCGTTCAAGGACGGACAGGACAAGCTGGACGTCCTGTCCCTGATGGACTGGACCGGGGCCGGTGCGGAGGGTTTCCAGGACGCGACCCGGAAACTGCCTAGGGAACTGGAATCTGCGGAAACCTACTTCACAGCGGCCGCGAACGCCCTGGACGACTACGCCGAAAAGCTGCGCTCGGTCCACAACCGCGTCAAGCCGATCATCGAGGACGCGGACGAGGCGCGGACCGCATCCAAGCACTACTGGGACAAGGTCACCGACTACAACGCCGCGGTGGACCGGAAGAATGATCCGCTGCCGGAACGGCCGCCGGAGGACGACCCGGGGCTGACGGCTCTGGAGGGCTGCTACCGCCGGCTCGACAAGCTGGAGAGCGAGCTCCAACTCGTCATCGACGCGGCCAAACGCAAACTCGACAAGGCAGCCGAGAAGGCCCCGGACAAACCCCCGGCTCCCAAGGGCTGGGACAAGTTCAAAAAGAGCTTCGGAGACTACGCCGGCGGCGCCGCCGACACCATGGGCAGCTGGTACGAAGACTTCGACGACCTCGTCCACGACGGGCCCGACGGCGTTGGTCTTCGGCTGGCAAGCACCATAGACGGCGCCGCCTACGCCGCCGAACACCCCAAGGAATTCGCCAAGGCCGTCACCAACTGGGACGAATGGCAGCGCAACCCCGCCCGCGCAGCCGGCCAGCTCACCCCCGGCCTACTCCTCGCCCTGGCCACCGGCCCAGGCGCCGTACGGCTCGGTGGCAAGATGGCGAAGAGCGCGGCCCAGCGCCTGCTGAGCCGGGAGCGGGGGCTACGCCGCGATGGCAGCGCCCGCCAGCGCACCGACGCCGATCCGGACAACAACAACACGCCCAACGAGGAGCGGCCCAAGACCGGTGAGCCGATCGACGTGGCCACTGGCGAGATGGTCATGTCCGCCACCGACGTCAGACTGCCTGGCGCTCTGCCGCTGGTTCTGGAACGGCACTACGTATCCGGCCATCCTTGTGGGGGGTGGTTCGGCCAGACTTGGGCCGGCACACTCGACCAACGCCTGGAGATCGACGACGCCGGCGTCGTCTACATCACCGACGACGGCATGCTCCTCACCTACCCGGTACCGGAACCCGACGTGCCGACGCTCCCCTCCTCAGGTCCTCGCTGGCCACTGCGCTGGGACGGCAAACCCGACGGCACCTTCACCGTCACCGTCCCAGAGCGCAACCGAACCCTCCACTTCGCCCCGCTGCCAGTGGGCGGCCGAGAGCTCGCACTGATGGCGGTCACCGACAGGACCGGCGAAGGCGACCGTATCGACGTCGTCTACGACCCACAGGGGGCACCGACGGGAATCACTCACTCCGGTGGTTACCGCATCGCCGTCGACACCGATCCGAAACTGCTGCGGATCACGGCCCTGCGCCTGCTGCACGGCGAATACCATGAACTCAGCACCACCCTGATCTCCTTCGGCTACAACAAAGCCGGAGACCTGACAGAGGTCATCAACTCCACTGGCAAGGCGCTGCGGTACCAGTACTGCGACGAACACCGCGTCACATCATGGACGGACCGCAACGGCACCTCCTACGCCTATGTCTACGACCACCGGGGCCGCGTGCTGCGCGGCATCGGCCCGGACGGCATCCTCTCCGGCCGCCTTCACTACGACACCCAGGCCCGGACCACCCGCTACACCGACTCGCAGGGCAACACCACCGCCTACGTCTGCAACGATGCCTACAAGGTCATCGCCCAGACCGACCCACTGGGCAACACCACCCGTACCCAATGGGACGAAAACAACCGGCGCCCCCTTGCGGTCACCGACCCTCTGGGGCACACCACCCGCTACCGCTACGACGACCAGGGTCGGCTGATCGCCGTCGAGCGCCCCGACGGCACCGTCACCGAAGCCGTCTACGACGACCACCGCCTGCCCCTGGAGATCCGCGAGCCGGGCGGTGCGAGCTGGCGCTACACCTATGACCACCGCGGGGCACGCACCTCCACCACCGATCCCAGCGGCGCCACCACCCATTACACCTACGACGCTTCTGGCCACCTCACCTCCATCACAGACCCTCTGGGCGACACCACCAAGGTCACCCCGAACGCAGCTGGCCTTCCCATCTCGGTCACCGACCCCCTCGGCCACAGCACTCAAGTCCGCCGCGGCCCGCACGGCCGGGTCACCGCCGTCACCGACCCACTGGGCCACACCACCCGCCAAGGTTGGACCATCGAAGGCAAACCCGCCTGGCGCGAAGGACCGGACGGCGCCCGTGAGATATGGCATTGGGACCCCGAAGGCAACCTCGCCCGCCACACCGACCAGGCTGGACACACCACCACCTACACCCACACCCACTTCGACCTACCCGCCGCACGCACCGACCCCGACGGCGCCACCTACGCCTTCACCTACGACACCGAACTCCGGCTCACCCACGTCACCAACCCTCAAGGTCGACAGTGGAATTACGAGTACGACACAGCAGGCCGCCTGGTCGCCGAAACCGACTTCAACGGCGCCCAGCGAACCTACGAACGTGACGCGGCGGGCCGTGTCACCGCCCACACGAACCCGCTCGGCGAAACACTCCGCTACACGCTCGACACGCTCGGGCGCATCGTCGCCCAACTCGACGAAGCCACCGGCAAGCAGACGACCTACAGCTACGACGCAAACGGCGCCCTGCTCCACGCGGCAAGCACACACACTGAACTGACTCGCGAACACGACACGTTGGGCCGTGTTGTCTCAGAAACCATCGACGGCCGCACATCCACCTACGCGTACGACGCCCTTGGCCGCCGCACCCTGCGCACAACCCCCACAGGCCTGTCGTCAACCTGGACGTACGATGCCAGTGGCCGCCCCACCGGCCTGAGCAGCAACATCGGCACGCTGGACTTCGCCTATGACGCAGCCGGACGCGAAGTCGAACGCCGACTGGGCGACCACACCAGCCTCACTCAAACATGGGACCAGGCCAATCGCCTCACCACCCAGAACATCACCACCCGCCACCAGGCCGAACCGGACCACATCCTCCAGCACCGCTCCTACGCCCACAGTACGGACGGTTACCTTGCCGAAATCCGCGAACTCACCTCGGGCACCCGCCGCTTCGAGCATGACCCAGTCGGTCGTGTCACCAGCGTCCACGGCCATGGCTGGACCGAGACCTACGCCTATGACACGGCAGGCAACCTCACCCACTCAACCGCACCCGCCCACGGCACCCCAGGCGACCGATCGTTCACCGGCACGATCATCCATCGCGCAGGCCGCACCACCTACGAACACGACACTGCCGGCCGCCTGACCCGCCGCACCCGCAAGCTCCTGAACGGGCAGACCCGAACCTGGACCTACACCTGGAACATCCAGGACCGCCTCGAACATGCCACCACTCCCGACGGCAAGCGATGGCACTACACCTACGATCCACTCGGCCGTCGCGCAACCAAACAACGCCTCGGGGACGACGGCACAATCGCCGAGCAGATCCACTTCACCTGGGACGGCACCCGCCTGGCCGAACAAACCATCTCAGACGGCACGACGACGACATGGGACTACGCCCCGGGCACCCACCGCCCCGTATCCCAATCCACACACCGGACTCTCAAGCCCCACCCCGAGGTCTCCAGCCTCTCCCTCGCCGACAGCTTCCAGTCCACGAACGACGCTCGATTCCACGCGATCATCACGGATCTGACCGGCACGCCAACCGAACTCGTCACTCCTGACGGCGCACTCGCCTGGCAAGCCCGCACCACCATCTGGGGCACTGCCCTCACCGCCCCACCAGGTGAGGCGGACTGTCCTCTCCGGTTCCCCGGCCAATACGCAGACCCGGAAACCGGCCTGAACTACAACTTCTTCCGGTACTACGATCCAGAAACGGCCCGCTACCTCACTCCTGACCCACTTGGCCTCGCGCCAGCCGATAACCCCCACAACTATGTCGTCAACCCCCTATCCTGGGCCGACCCGCTTGGCTTGGAAGGCTGCGAGCCAGGCATCGACGACGACACCTATGATGAGATAGAAGCACAATACGGAACACGCGTCGCGGACGGCGTGGACCACGATTTCCAGCGCATGAACGACGGCTCCGCCAACGCAGCGGATCACTCCATCTCCGGCATCGGCGCGAACCCGAAGGAGCTGGCCCGATATCTAGCCTCCTTCGAGGGCAAGACTACCCATGTCGACACCAGAACTGGATCGAACGTTGCGTATGACAGTGCGCGCGGCGTACTGATCGTCGAAACACCGTACCGGATTCACGCCTTCCATTATTCAGAAGATTCCTTCAACTCGGGGAGATACAGGCCAAAATGAGAGCCAGGATTCGAATTCAGTCAGGCGACACAGGGAGCCTGTCATTGAAGCTTACGCCTGCACAGGCAGCCTTGTTCCGCGAGTGCATTGAGCTTGCCATTGAGACCCACAACGGCGACGCCTTGACAGAACTCTGCACAGGCAGCACGAGGAAGGAGATGGAGAATACCGCCAAAGAGGTATCCCATGTTCCAGATAATTCATCTGGAACATACACCTTCACACTCAGGCAACTCCACTCTATTTATGCCAGCATTACACACGCGGTCGTCGCACTACCGTCAGAAGAAAACTTTCACGTTCGAACCGGGTTCTATCGCGAAAACGCTATCGCGGTAGGGAATTCCATGCGAGCTGCTGTTCACGATTACCTGACACCGGAACCGTAGGACACTGTGCCGTTCGGAATCTCATCGCTGCTGCTCGGAGCGGGTCTGGCGTTCCATCACGGTCTGCTGGAACCCGGGTGATCGTCTCTCTGGTGTACCAGGTGGCTCGGAAGCTGCTCGCGTTCCCGGCGTTGCTGTTGCGTCGGGATGCGGCCAAGGATGCGGAACTGCTTGTGCTGCGACACGAGAACGCGGTGCTGCGCAGACAGCTCACGAGGCCTGTGCGGTACGAGCCGGCGGATCGGCTGTGGTTCGCGGCGCTGTCGTCGCTGATCCCCCGGTGCCGGTGGGCGAACGCGTTCCCGGTGACGCCCGCGACGCTGCTCGCATGGCACCGCAGGCTGATCGCTCGGAAGTGGGACTACAGCAAGCGCCGGGCCAGGGCCCGGGCGACCGCCGACCGCGCGTGTGGTGAAGGCTCTGGTGCTGCGGCTGGCCAAGGAGAACCCGCGGTGGAGCTGCCGACGGATCCAGGGCGAACTCATCCGGCTCGGACACCCGGTCGGCTCGACGACAGTATGGGAAATCCTCACAGCGGCGGGCATCGATCCAGCCCCACGCCGGGGAGGCCCGACGTGGCGCGAGTTCCTGGCCGCGCAAGCCGAGTCCATCATCGCCTGCGACTTCCTATACATCGACCTGATCGACCTGCGCCGCGTGTACGCGCTGGTGTTCCTTGAGCACGACACACGCCGACTGCACATCGCCGGCGTGACAGCCCATCCCACCGGGCCCTGGACGGTGCAACAGGCGAGAAACCTCGCCATCGAGTTGGGTGTGCGGGTGGACTCGCTGCGCTTCCAGATTCACGACCGGGACGCGAAGTACACCGAGTCCTTCGACGCAGCCTTCGCGGCCGACGACATCGAGGTCGTGCCGACAGCGCCTCGAACGCCCCGGACGAACGCGCAATGCGAACGGGGCATCGGAACCCTGCGGCGCGAGGTCCTCGACCACCTGCTCATATGGAACGAAACCCATGCCCGACAGATCCTCGACGCCTACGCCCAGCACTACAACCGTCATCGCCCACACCAGGCCCGGGCACAGCTCCCTCCCCTCGCCCACGAGCACCCGAAGCCCATGAGCGCTCCGACTACTCATCGGCTCCTGCACACCCGCATACTCGGCGGCGTGATCAACGAGTACAGATACGCCGCCTGACCAGCAGCGACGAGTTTCCGAACGGCACAGGCTCCGCGTCGACCGGCAGCTCGAAGAGGCGCTGACCCACGGGCCCGATCCGCTCCACCTTGCCGAGGTGTTCGGGCTCGACGAGAAGACTGCGATGCGCTACGCGGACTCCGCACGGGCACTACTGGAACAGGCAGCCGAGCACTCGGCATCGCCCTCAGGAAAAGAACTTGGCCCAGATTGACGCGACTTGGAGTCGGCGTCAGCAGATCTTTGGGGGAGGCGCAGGCACTCATCCCAGGCTTCAAGAAAGCTCTCGTAGGTGTTGAGGCGTTCTTGGCGCATCCAGTGACCGTGCTCGACGGCACCTTGGTCCTGTACTTGCCGCCGGACGGCTTCGGCGTTCTTTCCCGCACCGAACTTAGCTGCCCGCGCCCCAACAACCGCTCCCAAGCCGGTTGCCACTAACCCGATCACTGCGATGGCGAGAGGAACCACGAAATCCGTCACGGCGGCACATCATGGCTGCTCAATCAGTTCAAGGGAACACCGCCTCGTGCGTGTGGGTGCCGGAATCTGTGTCGCCCTATGCGACCTGCGAGTACTCATGGATAAGGCCGCCAAGTCGGTCGCGTCGACGAATGCGAGTGTTGTCCCTGGCGATGGGCGGCTCGGGGCTGGTGAGTTGGTCTGGTGGCCGTTGTCCGAGGGATCGGTGCGGCCGGTGTCTGTTGTAGTGCTTCGCGTACTCGCCGACGACGAGACGCAGGTGGCGTTCTCCGGTGATCAGGATGCGGTCGGTTGCCTCGCGTCGGCATGATCCGATCCAGCGTTCGGCGATGGCGTTTATCCGTGGCACAGCGGGCAGTGTGGGTATCACGCGTATGCCTTCCGCCTGGAAGACGGCGTCGAAGCTGTCGGTGAAGTAGGCGCCGCGGTCCCGGATGAGGAATCTGATCGACTCTGCGCGGTCACCGAGGTCCATGAGGTAGTTCCGCGCTTGCTGGGTGATCCAGGGGCCGGTCGGGTACCTGGTGACACCGGCGATGTGCACGCGGCGGGTGCCGTGGTCAATGAAGAACAGCACGAACCAGCGCCGCAGGAAGACCGTGTCGATGTGGAAGAGGTCGGTGGCCACGATGGCGGAGGCCTGGGCTTTGAGGAAGGCGGGCCACGACTGGTTGGTGCGCTGGGGTGCGGGTCGATCCCGGCCTTCTGCAAGATCTCCCAGACGGTCGAGGCGCCGAGTTTCCGTCCCAGGCCGCGCAGTTCGCCGTGGATCCGTCGATATCCCCACCCCCGGTTCTCCCGTGCCAGGCGCAGGACCAGCTGCCGCAGTGCTTCCGGCGTCGGTGGTCGGCCTGGAGGGCGGTGTGGACAGGTCCACTTCCGGGCGACGAGGCGTGCGTGCCAGCGCAGGACCGACCGTGGAGTGACCAGCAACGCCAGCCGTGCACGCTGCTTCTTGTTCACCATCCGGAGCAGCGCTGCCATGACAGCCCGATCGGTCCAGGAAAATTGAGGTCGTGGCTGGGTGCGTTGCGCGACAGTGAGCTGGTGCCGGAGCATCAAGATCTCGACGTCCTTCGCCGCACTTGACCGGGCAAGCAGCGCAAGCCATCGGAAGAGCTGACACGCGAGCTGATAGACCAGACGTATCGCCACGACCCAGCATGATGCCGCACAGCACTCGCTGGCTTCCTGTGCCCTGGCAGATCCGAACCCGCAGGTCACCTCGGGTGACACAGTTTCCGGCACCCACAGGACCGGACTTGGGCCTCATCTGGAACATCGCACCCACACACCAAGCGTGCAACAGCGCGGAGAGCGACTGGCTCCCCGCCCCTGAAGAACTCCACCGGCTCGCCCAGCGCAACGAGGCGATCATGCTCTCACCCCACCCGCTCAGGAAAACCCTCCAGCTCAGCCTCCGCAGCATGCGGCACAGCTCCAACCCACCGGAGCACTGGCCGCACTTCCTGCGCCAGGTCCAAACCGCCTGCGATTGAGCACCGCCAGCGCCCGTCAAACCAACCCAACGGGTCAGACGCCGCCCAGGCTGCCCGGCCTCCCGTGCCGCCCAGGCCGGCATCAACGACAAGAGCACCGCACTCGTGCGCCACGCAGGGAAGCAGTGCTCGTCGACCACCACGCCAAGTGCACGCACAGCGGGGACATCATTTTCGCTCGCTTGGCACACTTTTTCTTCCAGCCAGGCCTCCGCAAACAGTCTCCCTATGGCGCTCCAGAGCCGGATACAGCACTCACGCCCTGGGAGTGCCCTATCTGCCGGCAGACGCCAAGGGGCTTTACCACGCCTTG